>JALYHC010000081.1 GCA_030776765.1 Actinomycetota bacterium
GGCCTAACCATCTTCCTTGGTCTTGCGGCACCTGTGAACGCACACCATGCTCCCGGACACGAGTGCCGGTATGAGAACTTCAAGCTCCTCTGCCACTGGTCGGGGGGCGGCTCCTCCCAGGCGGTCGAGGCCACCTCCCTTCCCCCTCCTCCTCCCGGAGGCCCCTGGCTTCGCACCGGCACCGACGCCGAGCTGGGCTCCTGCTGGTACTTCTCCCCCTACCCTCCGGGGCTCAACACCTCCGACCCCGTCGGCCATCAGGCCGCCCTGGCCATCGTCGCCTCCCGCCCCGCCTGCACCGGGGAGGACCTGTTCGCCCAGGCCTGGGAGGTGTTCCGCAGCTTCCCCCTGACCGCTCCCCAACCCACCTTGCAGCCCCCGGTGGGCATCACCGGCCTGGACTCCTACCTGTCGGTCCCGCCTCCTGCCCCCATCGAGTGGTCGGGCACCCTTCCTTCCGGGGTGGGGGCCCAGGTGCGGGCCGAGGTCGCCGCCGTGGAGGTGGACTGGGGAGACGGCACCACCGGAGTTCTTCCCCTCGAGGCCCTCCAGCCCTACCCGCAGGGATCGGCCACCCACCTCTACGACCTCAAGACCTGCCCGCCTGAGTACCGGTCCACCCACCCGGCCGGAGTGCTGTGTCACCCCTCTCTGGAGGCCTACCCGGTTACCCTCACCTACCGCTGGTCGGGGAGCTTTCGCACCGGCGCCCGGTGGACGGCCCTGGGCGTGCTGGAGCGAAGCCTGACGGTGACGTACGACGTGGACGAGGTGGTGGGAGTGCTGGAGCGGTAACGAGATGGAGAGCCTCGGAGCTGCCCACCTCCCTCATTACCCTCGCCCGGTGCGCTGGCTCGATCTCCTGTGACCGATCCCGACGTCTCCCTGCGCCAGGAGGCCCTGGAGGACATGCCCCTCCTCACCGAGCAGGGCTACGGCTATACCATCCTCGACGCGGTGATGGACCTGGCCTAAAGGGTTCTCCCTCCCCCGCTTGAGCTCTTCTCCCTCCCCCCTGCGGGCGAGGGGGTCTTGTCGAGGACTGGGCTCATCATGGCGGTCGATGAGCTAGATCAGATCAGCGAGGCGGCGGCGAAGGCCAAGGCTCCCAGCGTGGCCATAGAGCCGATCGAGGTGGCCACGAAGGTGGTCGTCGCCCGGTGCAGGCGGTCGTCCAGCAGGTTCATGCGGTCCTCCAGGCGCCCCATGCGGTCCTCCACCTGCCCGATGCGCTCCCCCAGGCGCTCTTCCAGGCGATCGCCCAGGGCTTGCACGTCGGCCTTGGTGGCGATCGCGCTGCTCTCGATGGCGGGTAGGTAGCTCATCAGCGTGGTGGCATCTTGGTCGCCCAGGACCTCTACCAAACGATCATAGAGGCGGTGCCGGGCAGGTTCATGGGCGACCATCACTTCTCCTTTCCAACTCCCTGCCCAGATTTTGCGATGTGCCTATGACACAAACGGGACCAACGCCCCCTGCACCAGCGGCCGCACCGAGACGATGGAGGGCCGGCGGGGGGGCTCGCTGAAGCCGAAGCGCACTGGAGGATCGAGCGGCGCCAGCGGCCCCAGATCAAGGTCTCCGAGCCGTGCATGGCCCTCAGCCACCCACTGCCAGGCATCGGCCCGGTACCACACCCGTACCCCACCTTCGGTGACGCCGTAGGTCCTCACTCCCATGGTGCATCGAGCGACCGGCCCCTCCACCCACCTCGTGAACCAGGCCGGCCGGGAGAACGGGATGCGACGAGGAGGCCCGGCCAGCAGCTCGAGGTGCAGGGGGCCGCTCTCCAGTACCAACCCTCGCCGGCTGAGGCGCACTTCCACCTCCGCCACCTCCACCGCCTCGAACTCGTAGAGCCCGCTGATGCAGCGGGCGGTTCTCCGGTCGCGGGCGACCAGGACACGGCTGCCGTCGGGCCGCGCCCACATCAGATCGGCGAAGCGGCCCAGCGGCGAGGCTCGCCAGCAGCCGATCACGAAGCGGTCCCCCGAGGCAAACCCGGCCGAGGCGATCTTGCCGCTCAGCTCGATGTAGCCGGCCATGTCTCTCGCCCCCAGGAAAGGCCGCGAAAGTTGCCTCTCTTCCGGCCCTTCTGTGGCATAGTGAGCACGTAAAGTGGCAAGTGGGCGGGAGGGCGCAGGCTGGAGGCGGCAACGGCCACACGCATCCTGGCTGGGGGCCTGCTCGCCGGTCTCGTCACGACCGGCTGCGCTGGGGCGGTGCCGGGTCCGCAGCTCACGGACGCTCCCGAAGCCATCGTCAGCAGCAGCTCGAGCACGACCAGCTCCTCCACCACCGCCACCAGCACCAGCACGTCCAGCACCACCACCACGATGATGGTCGCCGCACCCGCAGGCAGCACGGCCGCCTCTGTGACCACCGTCGTGGACGGTGACACCATCGAGGTGTTGCTCCCCGGCGGCACCCAAGAGCCAGTGCGCCTGATCGGGATCAATGCCCCCGAGGAGGACGAGTGCCTGGCGCCGGAGGCCACCGCCTTCTTGGCCGACCTGGTGGGCGGCGAGCAGGTGGCGCTGGAAGCCGACGTCTCCGACCGTGACCAGTTCGGCCGCCTGCTTCGCTACGTCTACCTGGGCGATGTCTTGGTCAACGAGGTACTGGTGCGGGAGGGCTACGCCATCGCCCGCCGCTATGAGCCGGACACCGCCCTGGCCGAGGTGCTGGAGGCCGCCCAGGCCGACGCCCAGCAGCGCCAGGCCGGCATGTGGTCTCCCGCTGCCTGCGGTCCGGCGGGCGCCTCTTCGCTTCAGATCGTGGAGGTGGTGGCCGACGCCCCCGGGGACGACAACCACAACCTCAATGGGGAGTGGGTGACGATCGAGAACAGTGGGACGAGCCCGGTGGACCTAAGCGGCTGGGTGCTGAAGGACGAGTCGGCCGGCCACCGCTTCGGCTTCCCGGCCGGCTTCGTGCTCCTGGCCGGGGAGCGGGTCAGCGTCCACAGCGGGTGCGGCACCGACGGCTCCCGGAAGCTGTACTGGTGCAACCAGGGGTCGGCGGTGTGGAACAACTCGGGCGACACCGCCTTCCTGCTCGATCCGAGCGGCAACATCGCCGCCAGCCGCAGCTACGGGCGGCCTCCCACCAGCGCGGCGCCCACCACGGTGGCCACCCCAGCCACCGCCGCCACTGCCGGCCGTTCCGCTTGCGACTCCTCCTACCCGGATGTGTGCGTCGCGCCCTATCCGCCCGACCTCGACTGCGGCGAGATCACCCACCGCCGCTTCCGGGTCATCCAGCCCGACCCGCATGGCTTTGACGGCGAGGGCGACGGGGTCGGGTGCGAGTCGTGAGCCGTCCTATCATCTCGAGGGCCGGCCTCTCCCCAGGAGGTGGACCGAGGTGAATCGCCCTCTCCTCTATCTCGAGCACCTGAGCGACGCCGACCTCCGCCTGCTGGGCGAGGCGTCCGGGCTGGGCCGGGACCAGGGCGAGGTGCGGTCCCGCCTGCGCCAGCGCCCCGAGCTGATCGACGAGCTTCTCGGGGCACCCGACCTGTTCGAGCGCCTGGTGGCGGTCTCCCCCCAGGAGGCATTCCGGGTGCAGATCAGCCCCTTCCTGACCTTTGCCGTCCTGGTGCACCAGGTGGCCGGCGAGGTGCGGGGGCTGGACTTCGTGCAGGAGTGGACCGGCCCTCGGCAGCGGCTCCCGGTATTCGACGTAGCTTCCCTACAGGACTTTCTGGACCAGCCCTCCCACCGCTTCCACCTCACCGAGTTGCTGGCCTCCTACACCAAGGTGGCGAGCGGCAGCTACTGGCAACGCACTCGGCGGGGGGTGCGGCGCCGGCGCTTCAGTGAGATGGACCTGGTGCAGATGGCCTCGATGACCGAGCTAGCCGGCGAGAACGAGCGAGCGGGCCTCTACCGGCGGCTGGGCGACCTGTCGCTCTTTCTCACCGGGGTCTTCCCCGACCACACCGCCCGGCGGCGGCTCAGCCCCCGAGAGATGGAGCGCCTGGGGCGGGTGGCCGGCATGTCGGCCGGGGAGATCCTGCGCGCCGAGCCGACGGCCGCCTCACCGCTGGGGAACGTCGGTCTGCTGGAGGAGCTGGGTGGCCGATGGTACCGGCTGGCCGACCAGGCCACCGCCGGCCTCTGGGGCCGGGCGTCGGGCGTGCTGGGAGGCATCTCCCGCGAGTTCCGCTCCGCCCGCCGGGCCCTCAACCTGCTCAGCGACCGCCACCTGTTCCGCTTCCAGGCCGACTGGTTCCCGCCCCCGCCGGCCTAGGGGGTCGACGAGCCCTCAGGCCTCACACCCGCATCGGCTCGGTGGTGCGCTCCAAAACGTAGGGGTCGACCGGGCAGATCCCCGGGGTGTCCACCTCGATGACCCGGGCGGCCACCTCGCCGTAGGCAGCCCGCCAGGCGATGGCCCCCTTGGCGACGATGATGGCCGCCCCTGCAGGATCTACCCCCAGCGAGAGCAACTGCTCGGCGTGGAAGGGCGGCGTGGCTCGCTCCATCACCACCACCGTCACCCCATCGACGGTGATCACCGCGGTGGTGCCCATCGAGAACTCCTGGCCGGTCATCCAGCTCCCCTGGGTGCGGTAGCCCCCGTCGGTCACCCGGGCCACCCGCCCGTGCACGGGCACCGGCTCGCCGTGGAGGCGGTCGGCCTTGGCGCCCACCTTGGCCTGGACCAAAGCCCCCTCCCCCAGCCGGGCCGCCTCCCGAGCAACGTCGGCATCGGCCACAGTCACCACCGCCCCCTGGGCCCCCTGCGCCAACAGCTCGGCGAGGAGCGCCGTCCCATCACCCGGCGACCCACCGCCCACGTTGTCGGCCACGTCCACCAGCACCACCGGACGTTCAAGCGACCGGATGGCCTGCGCCACCGCCTCGGCGGGGCCGTCCCTTCTCACCTGCCACTCCTCACGCCTCCCCTCCACCTGGGCGGCCAGCTCGGCCGCTGCCTCCTGGGCGGCGCTCTCCCACCCTTCCTGGTAGGTGACCACCACGCTGAAGCCCGCCCGTGCCACGTCGCTGTAGGGGAAGCCGGGCAGGAGCGAGACCCTCCTGATCGCGCCCTGCTCCTCCAACGCCCGGGCCCGCTGCTGCAAATCCCGCATGGGAGCCGCTTCGGTGCCCTGAGCGAGGGGGCAGATGAGGAGGGGCACCTTGCGGACCAGGCAGCGCAGGTCGGTTCGGTCGAGCGCCTCCTTCATCAGCTCGGCCGCCTCCCGGCCCCGCTCACGCATGTCGACGTGGGGATAGGTGTCGTAGGCGATCAGCGCGTCGCAGAGGGCCACCATCTCAGGGGAGGGGTTGCCGTGCAGGTCGAGCACCGGCACCACGGGGACGTCGCCGACCACCTCTCGAGCCCGGGCCAACAGGACGTGCTCCACGTCGTCGCGACCTTCCGCCACCATCGCCCCATGCAGGTTGAGGAGCAGCCCGTCCAGGCGACCGGCCCCCCAGAGCGCCTCGGCAAAGCGGGAGAGCAGCTCCTCGAGGGCGTCGGCCGTCACCCGGCCCGCCGGCCAGGCCCCAGCATGCAGGAGAGGGACCGGCTGGAAATCTCCGGCCTCCAGCATCCCCCCCACCACCGTTCCCGTCCCGGCGTGCCTTTCGAGGATCGCCTCTCCCTCCAACAGCTCAAAGGCGCCGAAGTCGTCCAGCCGGGTGGGGCGCGCCGAGTAGGTGTTGGTCTCGTGCCAGATGCCGCCGATCCCCACCCGCCTCACAGCCGCTCCAGGGCCCGCTGCCCCCTTTCCAGGGTGGCCTCCACCTCGCGGTCGCCGTGGGCGGCCGACACGTACCACACGCCCCGGCCCGCCACCCAGACCCCCTCGTCGACCAGCAGGTCGGCCAGCTTGCGATAGCGCGCTGCGTCGAGGGCCTGCAGGCCGGCGAAGTCGGTCACCTCCACGTCCTCCCCGAAGGAGGCGTGAAAGGCCATGGGAAGGCCTTGCAGGCGGAGGGGGAGCCCGGCTTCCCGGCCCAGCCGCTCCAGGCCCTCCATCACCTCCCGCCCCACTCGCTCGATCTCGCCATAGGGAGGCCGCTCGGCCAGCAGCCGCAGGCTGGCCTCCACCGCCGCCATGCCCATCGCGTTGGCGTTGAAGGTCCCCGAGTGGTTCACCTCGCCGGTGCCGAGGCGCTCCATCAGCTCCCCGCGCCCGGCAAGGGCGGCCACCGGCCAGCCCCCCGCCAGGGCCTTGCCGAAGGTGGCCAGGTCGGGGCTCACGCCGAACCGCTCCGCCGCCCCACCCGGCCCAAGCCGGAAGCCGGTGATGATCTCGTCGAAGATCAGCACCACATCGTGCCGGTCGCACAACTCCCGCACCCCCTCGAGGTAGCCGGGGCGGGGCAGGATGGCCCCGGCGTTCACCATCATCGGCTCCATGAGCACCGCCGCCACCTGCTCTCCTTCCCGGCCCAGGACCTCCTCCACGGCCTGCAGGTCGTTCCATGGGAGGACCAGCCCCTCGTCCAGCGCCTCGGGGAGCTGTCCGGCGCTGGCCGGCCCGGGCTGCCCTTCCAGGGAGATGAGCAGGTTGTCCAACCAGCCGTGGTAGTGGCCCTCGAAGCGCACGAACCGGCGCCGTCCGGTGGCCGCCCGGGCCAGCCGGAGGGCCGCCTGGACCATCTCGGTGCCGGACGACCCGAAGCGCACCATCTCGGCCCAGCCCAACATGGCGCACAGCCGCTCGGCGGCTTCCACCTCCAGTGGGTGCTGGGCGCCGAAGACCAGACCCCGCCGGGAAGCACGCTCCACCGCCTGCAGCACCTGGGGCGGGGCATGGCCGAGGAAGGCGGGTCCCTGGCCGAGCAGGTAATCGACGTAATCGTGGCCGTCCACGTCCCAAAGCCAGGCTCCCTCGCCGTGGGAGAAGAAGATGGGCGGTCCGCTCAGGCGGACGTTGGAGTGCACCCCGCCGGGCGCCCGGCGGCGGGCCCGCTCGAAGAGCTGTTCGGACTGGTCTCGGCCCATCAACTCCTCCCTCACTGCTCGATGTCAAGGGTGATGGTCTTGAGCTGGGTCATCTCCAACAAGGTCCACCTGCCGCCGATGCGCCCCACGCCGCTCTGCTTGCCGGTGAACCCCCCAAAGGGGGTATGGGGCTGCCAGTAGGCGGAGGTCTCGTTGACGTTCACCACCCCGCACTCCAATCGCTCCGCCATGCGCATGGCGCGCCCGATGTCCCTGGTGAACACGCTTCCCACCAGCCCCAGCGGTGCCTGGTTGGCCCACCGCAGGGCCTCCTCCTCGTCGGAGAAGCTCTGCACCGGGGCCACCGGCCCGAACGTCTCCTGATCCTGGATGCTCATGCCGGGAGTGACCGCATCGACGATGGTGGGCTGGTAGTAGAGGCCGGTGGGGAAGCCCTCGGCCCGGCGCCCTCCGAAGACGATGCGGGCGCCCTTGCGCTCGGCGTCCCGGAGGTGCTCGTCCATCTTGGAGGCGGTGGGCTCGTTGGAGACGGGTCCCATGGTGGTCTGCTCGTCGAAGGGCGAGCCGAGGCGCACCTCTTCCGCCCGCCCAACCAGCCCCTCCACCACCTGGTCGTGCACCGAGCGCTGCACCAGGATCCGCTCGGTGGAGTCGCAGATCTGCCCGGCGTTGGAGAAGCAGCCGAAGGCGGTCTGGGCGACGGCCTGGTCCAGGAGGGCGTCCTCAAAGATGATGGTGGGACCGTTGCCCCCCAGCTCGAGGAGCAGGGGCTTGCCGGCCGCCCGCTGAGCCACCAGCAGGCCGGTGCGGCTGCTGCCGGTGAGCCCGATGGCCACCACCCCCGGGTGGCCGGCCACTTCGTCACCCACCTCGGCGGGATCGCCCAGTATCAGGTTGAGGGTGCCTTCGGGGACACCGGCGTCGAGGAAGCAGCGCATGAGGTGCCAGGCGGAGACGGGAGTCCACTCGGACGGCTTCCACACCATGGCGTTGCCGGCCGCCAGTCCCCCGCTCAGGTACTCGCTGGGGATGGCCACCGGGAAGTTCCACGGGGTGAGGATCCCGTAGACGCCGCGCGGCTGGCGGATGGTGATCACCCGCTTGGCCGGGTCGGAAGAGGGGATGACCGCCGTCTCCAGGCGCTTGACCCCCTCGGCGGCATCGCGGAACATGCCGGCCGCCACCTCCACCTCCGGCAGGGCCTCGGCCCTGTAGGGCTTCCCCTGCTCGGTCGACAGGTCCCGGGCGATCTCCTCCTTGCGCTCCTCCAGCAGGTCGGCCACGCGGTGGCCGAGGCCGGCTCGCTGGAAGGCGGTCATCCGCGCCAGGCGCCGGTGCGCCTCCCAGGCCGCCTCCACCGCCCGGCCCACGTCCTTGCGGGTGCCCTGGCCCACCTCGGCCACCACCTCACCGGTGGCCGGGCTGCGCAGCTCGACCGGCGCCAGCTCCCCTTCCACCCACTCGCCGCCGAGCGAGAGGGGAACTCTTCTCACCTCGCTCATCTCACCTCCCCTGGTCCTGCGGCAGGGGAGCCACGGCGAACCGCCGGGCGAAGGAGAGTGCCCGCCCGTACGCCTCCTCGACCACCGCCTCTCCTAGCTCCCTGCTGGCCAGCCGGGGATCCCCCAGCGCCCCGTCCTCGGTCCACTCCTCCATCCGCACCGCCTGGTCGACCACCGGCCGGGGTGGGTCGGTGAGCGGATCGGGGGACCGCCGCCCTCGGGGCGGGGCGATCCGCTCCGGGAACACCCGGTCCGCCACCAACACCATGGCCACCGACGTCTCCACCTCGCAGGCATGCCCGTACTGGTCGCTTCGCACCCGGGGGGCGATCTGGTCGGCGGCCAGTTGTGCCCACATGATGCTGGCCACCAGCGAGCCGAGGTCGGCCCGCGCCTGGCGGCTGACGAGCCGCAGGGCGTCGATGTTGCCCCCGTGCCCGTTGACCATCAACACGCGACGCAGACCCCAGCGGGCCAGGCTCTCCACCACGTCGAGGAGCATGCCGGTGAAGGCCGCCGGTCGCAACGTGAGGGTGCCCGGGAACCCCATGTGGTGCTCGGAGAGGCCGTAGGGGATGGAGGGGCAGAGCATCGCCGCCTCCCCCAGGTCCGCCTCCAGCCGGCGGGCGAAGGCCTCGGCCACTGCCAGGTCGGTGTCAAGCGCCAGGTGGGGCCCGTGCTGCTCACAGCTTCCCACCGGCAGCAAGGCGAGGCGGGCCGTGGCGAGCGCCTCTCGGGCCTCCTGCCAGGTGAGGTGGGCCAGCTCGGTCACCCTCCCGCCTCCCGGGCCAGCCGCCCGGCCGCCTCCTGGAGCACACCCGCCGCCCGCTCGGCGTCCTCGGGGGAGAAGCGGGGGGCGGGAGCACTGAGGCTGATGGCCGCCGGTACCCGCACTCCCTTCACCGGCACCGCCACGCAGCGGCCGTCCTCCTCGTTCTCCCGGTCGTCGAGGGCGAAGCCCTGGTGGCGCACCTCCTCCACCACCTTCAGGAACAGGTCGGCGTCGGTGATGGTACGGGCGGTGCGCTGCGGCATCCCTTCCGCACCGAGGATCGATCGCACCTGCTCATCGGAGAGGCAGGAGGCGATGGCCTTGCCGAGGGCGGTGGAGTGGATGGGCTCCCGGTCGCCCCGGCGGGCGGCGAAGCGCATCCCCCGGTTGCTCTCCACGATCTCTAGGTAGACCACCCGGTTGCCGTCCAGCACCCCCAGGTTGACGGTCTCCTCGAAGCGATCCCGCAGCTCCACCAGCAGCGGCCGGGCGCGGGCGGCCAGCACCTCCAGGTGGCGAGCGTGGGAGGGCAGCAGGGCCATCCCCAGGCGGTAGGCGCCGGTGGAGTCCCGCTCCACATAGCCTCGCGACTCGAGGGTGCTCAGGTAGCGGAAGGCCGAGCTCTTGGGGAGGCCGCTCGCCTCGGCCACCCCGCCCAGCGAGACCCCGTCGGCGGACTGCTGGAGCAGGTCGAGGATGTCGAGCACCCGCTCGGCCGCCCGCACCGAGTACGAGCTGTCGCTCACGGCTTCACCACCTCCCCGCTGGTCGCCGCCTGCTCCATCGCCAAGGCGATCCGCACCGCCTCGGTCCCGTCGGAAGCGTCGCAGAGGGGCTGGACCTGCCCCCGCACGCAGCGCACGAAGTGGTCGGCCTCGATGCCCAGCGCTCCGAACAGGCGGCCGTCCACCTCCGGGGAGTAGTGGAGGTCCTGGTTCACCGGGCCGTCGGGGCCCACCTCCAGGAAGCCCAGCTCCCCCTGCCTCACCTGCAGGGCGCCCCGCTCCCCGATCACCGTGAACCCGGCCATGCCCCAACCCGGGGTGCGGGGCGGAAGGGACCAGCCCACCATGGCGGTGCCGTGGGCGCCGCCGGCGAAGCGAAGGCCCACCGAGTAGAGGTCTTCCACCGGGTAGCCGTGCGACTCCAGCACCCCCGAGCTGCGGGCCGCCCAGACCTGCTCCACCTCCCCGGCGTACCAGCGGGCCAGGTCGAACTCGTGCACCCCGTAGTAGAGGGCAACCGAGGTGCGGCCCTGGAGGACCTCCTGGTCGCTCACCAGGCCGATCCGCTGGCTGCGGACCGCCTGCACCGATCCCACCCTGCCCGCCTCCACCGCCCGGCGGATGGCGGCGTAGCGGGGGTCGAAGCGGAGGATGTGGCCGACTAGGACCGGCGTCCCCCTCTCTGCCGCCCGGTCGCGGATCCGCTCGGCGTCTTCTACGGTGTGAGCGAGGGGCTTTTCCACCACCAGCGCCTTGCCGGCCTCGATGGCGGCCAGCGCCGCGTCGATGTGGAGGTGTTCAGGGGTGCAGACCACCACCCCATCCAGGTCGGGGTGGGAAGCCGCCTCCAGAGGGTCCCCCACGAAGGCGGCATCCCAGCGGTCGGCCTCCTCCTTGCCCAGGTCCTCCCGCACGTCGCTCACCACCGCCAGCCGGGCGCCGTCGTGCTCGGCCAGCACCCGGGCCCACCGGCCTCCCATGAAGCCCAGGCCGATCACTCCCAGGGCCACCCGGGTCATCGGGCGCTCTCCCCCGCCATTGCCGCCGCCTCCGCCGGGCTCTCAGCCAGGGCGAAGTGGCAGGCGGCCACCCGCCCGGGCAGCCACTCCCGCAGCTCGGGTGTCTCGACCGAGCAGACCTCCTGGGCCATCGGGCAGCGGGGATGGAAGGTGCACCCGGAAGGGGGGTGGGCCGGGTCGGGCGGCTCGCCGGCCAGTTGGATGCGCCGCCGGCCTCTTCGCCGCAGGGTTGGGATGGCCGACATGAGCGCCCGGGTATAGGGGTGGAGGGGGCGGGCGTGGATCTCCTCGGCGGGCGCCAGCTCGACGATCTCCCCCAGGTACATGACGGCGATGCGGTGGCTCATGTACTTCACCACCCCCAGGTCATGGGAGATGAACAGGTAGGCAAGGCGGTGCCGCTCCTGCAGGTCCTTGAGCAGGTTGAGGATCTGAGCCTGCACGGACACGTCGAGGGACGACACCGCCTCGTCGGCCACGATCAGCGAGGGTTGCACGGCCAGGGCCCGGGCGATGCTCACCCGCTGGCGCTGGCCTCCGCTCAGCTGGTGGGGAAGCGCCCCCATCATCTCCGGTTTGAGCCCCACGTCTCGCAGCAGCCCGGCCACCCGATCGGGGACCTCGGCCCGATCCACCACCCGATGGATGAGAAGCGGCTCGGCGACGATCCTCCCCACCCGCATGCGGGGTGGGAGGGAGCTGTATGGGTC
>JALYHC010000082.1 GCA_030776765.1 Actinomycetota bacterium
ATCCTGGTCGGCCAGCTGCAGGTGGCAGTGGCTGTCCACCCACACAAACTCTGCTCCCTCCCCCGCTTGCGGCTCTGCTCCCTCCCCCGCTTCTGGGGGCGGGGGGTTCGGGGGGTGGGGGTCTTGCGTCACTCCTGGATGCGGGGAAAGAGCGGCTCGCCCTTGAGCACCTGAGTCTCGGGAAAGGTGCCGAAGCGCGCCCTGTCGGCGAGTGGGCCCTCATCCGGCCGGCCCGGCAGACCCAGGCGCCGCCACAGCTCGGCGGCCGCCTTGGGCAGCACCGGAGAGACCAGCACCGCACCCACCCGCAGCACCTCGAGCGATGCGTTGAGCACCTGGTTGAGGCGGGGCCCCTGGTCCGGATCCTTGGCCAGCTTCCAGGGCTCGGTGGCCTCCAGATAAGAGTTGGCGGCATGGAAGAAGCGCCACACCTCGCCGAGCGCCTCGGCGAAGCGCCAATCCTCGAAGCCCCGGAGGACCTCCACGGCCCTCCGCGCCGCTTGACGGAGCCGTACCTCTGGCTCCCCATCGGCAACGGCACCCGGCACCCGGCCCTGGCGGTAGCTCACCGCCAGGTTGAGGACCCGGCTGGCCAGGTTGCCCAGGTCGTTGGCCAGGTCGGCGTTGTAGCGGGCGACCATCCCCTCCCAGGAGAAGTTGCCGTCGGGTCCAAAGGGCACGTCTCGCAGGAAGTGGTAGCGGTACCCGTCGCTGCCGAAGCTCTCCACCAGCGTGGCAGGGCTGATCTGGTTGGCCCGCGTCTTGGACATCTTCTCTCCCCCCACCAGCAACCAGCCGTGGGCGGTGACCTGGCGGGGGAGCTCGATCCCCGCCGCCAGCAGCACCGCCGGCCAAGTGACGGCGTGAAACCGCAGGATGTCCTTGCCTACCAGATGCGACCACGCGGGCCAGATGCGGACGTACCGCTGGGGGTCGGAGCCGTAGCCGACTGCCGAGAGGTAGTTGGTCAGCGCATCGACCCACACATAGGCGACTTGCTCGGGGTCCCAGGGAAGGGGGATACCCCAGGTGAGGTTGGCCCGGCTGATGGAGATGTCCTCCAGGCCACCCTCGATGAAGCTCACCACCTCGTTGCGCCGGCCTTCCGGGTAGACGAAGTCGGGGTGTGCCTCGATGTGCTCCAGGAGCGGTTGGGCGTACTTCGAGAGACGGAAGAAGTAGTTCTCCTCCGAATAGGTCTCCACCGGACGCAGATGGACGGGGCAGTTGGCCCCCTCCACCAGCTCCTCCTCCGAGTAGTAGGCCTCGCAGGAGACGCAGTAGAGGCCTTCGTAGCGGTCGGTGTAGACGTCTCCGTTCTCGTACAGCCTGCCCAGCAGCTCCCGTACCCCCCGCTTGTGCCGGTCCTCGGTGGTGCGGATGAAATCGTCGTAGCTGATGTCGAGCAGCTTCCAGGCCTCCAGATAGCGCTGCACCACCTGGTCCGCCCACTCCTGTGGTGTCGCCCCGTGGGCCTCGGCGGCACGAGCGACGTTCTGGCCGTGCTCGTCGGTGCCGGTGAGGAACCATACCGGCTCCCCCTTGAGGCGGAAGTAGCGCGTCAATACATCGGCCACCACGGTGGTGTAAGCGTGGCCAATGTGGGGTGCATCATTGACGTAGTAGATGGGAGTGGTGATGTAGATCAAGGATCTCCTCGCCCGGCACGGCAAGGGTAGTGGGGAAGGGCCGGGCGGCCCTCGAATTGGCCGCAGGGCCGTCCATAACCTGGCCCATCCATAACCTGGAAAAGGTATGCTCAGCCGGTCGGAGGGCTGATGGACACGGGAATGGTGCGCAAGATCGACGATCTGGGTCGCCTGGTCATACCCGCCGAGACCCGCAAGCTCTTCAACATCCGGGAAGGCGACCAGCTGGCCATCTCGGTGGAAGGGGACAGCATCGTCCTGCGCAAGCTGGAGGCCACCTGTACCTTCTGCGGCTCGCAAGATGACGTCACCTCGCACCTGGGCAAGGGCGTCTGCGCCTCCTGTCGCTCCCAGCTTGCCCGGGGATGAGTCCTTGGCAGAGCTGCTGACGCTCCGATGAGGCTCACCAGTGCAGGCGGCTTACTCCCTCTCGTCGATGACCGCCTCGTACAGGCGGCGCCGGCGCAGCCCCATCTCCCTGGCCACCATCCGGACCGCCTCGGCAGTGGGAGCTCCCGACTCGACCAGTGACTCCACCTCCACTACGCCCTCTTCCAGCGAGGGTTCCTCGGGAGGACCGCCATGCACCACCAGGGTGAGTTCGCCCCGCGGCTCCACCTCCCGCCAGTGGGCCACCGCCTGCTGAAGGTTGCCGCGCCAGACCTCTTCGAATGCCTTGGTGATCTCCCTGGTGACTACCAGAGGGCGCTCGGGGCCTAGAACGGCTGCCAGGTCTTCCAGGTCCTGTCCCAGCCGGGAAGGGGGGCTGAACAGGACGATCGTCCGCTCCTCCCCAGACAGCGCTGCAAGGCGCCGCTGGCGGGAGGCCCCCTTGCGGGGCAGGAAGCCTTCGAAGACGAACCGCTCCGAGGGTAGGCCGGAGAGAGCCAGGGCGGCGGTCAGGGCGCTCGGCCCCGGTACCACGGTCACCTCTGCCCCAGCTTCCAGGGCGGCCCGCACCGCCGAGAGTCCGGGGTCGGCGATGGCCGGCATCCCGGCGTCGGTGAGCAGGGCGACGGTCTCACCAGCGTCCAGGCGCCGGCGCAGCTCGCCGGCGCGCTCCGCCTCGTTTCCGGCGAAATAGGAGCGCAGCGGGCGAGTCACCCCGAGGGCTTCCAGCAGCACTCGAGAGCGCCGGGAGTCCTCGGCGTAGACGACGCTCGCCTCCTCCAAGGCCTCCCGGAGGCGTGGAGAGGCATCCGCCAGGTTGCCGATCGGGCTGGCGCAGAGGATCAGCTTCCCCGCCACCCACTCATCGTAGGAGGGGACTCTATATCAAGACCCCACCCCAGCCTTTGCTGTTTCAGGGGGTGGGCGGCCATCACGGGACGGGGTCTCACTGGGGGCCGCCCCCCGGGTAGGCGGCTGCCAAGAAGGTGCCAGAATCAGCCCATGGCATTCAGGGTCGAATCGCTGCTGTCCGCCCGTTTGTTCCTCAGCCCGCAGC
>JALYHC010000083.1 GCA_030776765.1 Actinomycetota bacterium
GCCGCCACGGCATCTCGCTCGATCCTCACCGCCGGGTGGGCCTTGGGTTGGCCGAATCGATCCTGGACCACGATCCCCTCCTCGTCGAGCAGCTTGCGGGCCTCCTGGGCGCGGTCCCAGGCCTCTAAGGCACCGGCGAGGAGGTGGAGGTGGTGGCGCTCGAGCTCGTACTGGCGGACCGTGGCCCGCCAAAACCTCTTGGAGCTCTCCGAGAGGTGCCCAGGTGGAGCGGCTGGGCGCTCACTCACCGCCTACTCCACCGATTTTCTGTTTTCGTTTGGTACAGGGGCGAGAGAACATGATTACCCGCTGGTCTTGGCGCGCTTTCACTCTCAGAGATTTTTTGTATGCGTCCCAGGGAGTGGTGTAACTAGGGACGGAGGTCCGTGACGAGGTAGGGCCACCGTGCGACCCTCAGCGAGTTCGTATCCGCGGACTCGAGAGGAGACACGATGGCCCTTGACCATGATGCACGACTTGGGGAGCTGATCGCGGAACTCGGGGGCGACCGAGCTCGGGATCTCTTCCGGGAGCTACTGCAGCGGGCCCTCCAGGAGCTCATCGATACCGAGCTGACCGCCGCCATCGGGGCAGGCCCCCACCAGCGGACGGAGACAAGATCCAACCGCCGCAACGGCGCCCGCCCTCGGGTGCTCTCGACTCCGGCCGGTGACGTGGAGCTGCGCATCCCCAAGGTGCGGGTGGGGTCGTTCTTCCCGTCGCTGCTCGAGCCCCGCCGGCGGGTGGATCGGGCGCTGTGGGCAGTGATCATGACCGCCTATGTCACCGGCACCTCCACCCGCAAGGTGGACGACCTGGTGCGGGCCCTGGGGGTCGACTCGGGGATCTCCCGCTCGACCGTATCCCGGATCTGTGCCGAGATCGATGTGGAGGTGGAGGCCTTCCGCTCCCGCGCTCTCGACCACCTCGCCTTCCCTTACGTCTTCCTGGACGCCACCTACCTGAAGGCCAGGGTGGATCATCGCATCGTCTCCCGGGCGGTGGTGGTGGCCACCGGAGTGGCCCAAGACGGCAACCGGGAGGTGCTCGACTTGGAGGTGGGCGACTCCGAGGACGAGCTGTTCTGGGCCCAGTTCCTGCGGCGGCTGCGGGACCGGGGCCTCGGAGGGGTGCGTCTGGTCATCTCCGACTCCCACGCCGGGCTCAAGCGAGCCATCGCCAAGACTCTGCAAGGGGCGGGGTGGCAGCGCTGTCGGGTCCATCTGATGCGCAACCTGCTTGCCAAGGTGCCCAGGTCCCAGACCGAGATGGTGGCCGCCACCGTGCGGACCATCTTCGCCCAACCCGACGTCCACTCCACCCGCAACCAATTGCGCCTGGTGGCCGACGCCCTGCGGGACCGCTACCCGGCGGTGGCCCACCTCCTGGACGAGGCCGAGATGGACGTCACCGCCTATGCCACCTTCCCCCGGGCTCACTGGCGCAAGATCTGGTCCACCAACCCCTTGGAGCGGCTGCACCGGGAGATCAAGCGGCGCTGCGACGTGGTGGGCATCTTCCCCGATGACCAGGCGGTCATCCGCCTGGTGGGGGCGGTGCTGGCCGAGCAGCACGACGAGTGGCAGGTCACCGAGCGGCGCTACCTCTCCGAGGAATCGATGGCGGCCATCGACCGAACCGACCAAGATGACCAAGAGAAGGAGGTGAACCCCAGCAACCAACCCCAACTCCCCGCTGCCTGATAGGCGGGCGGGATCGCTGAGGGAAGCACCTACTTACAGCAAATGGCGGGACGCCATCGATTTTTTCCCCCCTTCCCCTCGGCTCCTCGTCGCTCCAGCTCGTCGCAGAGCAGCGTCAGCAACTCGACGTAACCGCGCACGGTGGACTCGGCCAGGTCCATGCGCCGCTCCAGTCGCCGCAGCCGCCGGCCGGCCACTAGGGCGAGGGCGGCCAGCGCCACCAGCACCGCCAGCTCAATCACAATCACTCCTGCTCGTCCTGCAGCGCCGAGCACCCCTGCTGGTGATGGTGTTCCACCACCACAAGGCCCGCATCCGCCGTCACCAGAGCAGGACAGCGGCAGCGCCGCAGCCGGCGCTCGGCACCGGCCAGGTCGGTGAACCTCGCCCCTCGTAGCCGGGCGGGCCGCCGAGGGCGGTGGTGACGGCGGCTCACTCTGCGTCGCCCCATAGGGGGCGGGTGGACGGGTGTTCCAAACCCGTCCCCTATATATGGGTGGAACACTGGAACATGCCCTCTGAGCAGGGCTTTCGCGAGTTTGGAACACGCTAACGCGTTCCAACTGCCGTTTCCCCTGCTCAGGGGCCTGGAACAGTACCGTGGAACGCTGGAACGCCCTCACTTGGTCTCCTCAGGAAACAGGGCATCCCACTCCTCTCGGTGAGATTCGAGCACCCGATGGATCGTCCCCATCGAGCTGCCCAGCGCCACCACCAGCTCCCGCACCGTTGGGCGAGAGAGCCGCTGGTTGGCCTCGTCCACGATCCGGCCCCACAGCACGTCGCGGGCCGAGGTGGCAGCTATCCACGGCCACTCTCCCCCGCGGGTCAGGGCCGAGGGCCACTCCCGCTCGTCGCGGGCCCCTCGCCAGTGCGACAGCACCCCGGACTCGGCCAGGTGGAGCCCGAACTCCGGCCACCTCGACCACAGCGAGCCCCCGTAGGGTCGGCGGGGCCCGGAGCCGCCGCTCCCGTAGGGCGAGTGCGCCTCGAGGAGGAGTGCCACCCCATAGCTGGCGCGCAGCCGGTCCAGGTGGCCGGCCACCGCTCGGG
>JALYHC010000084.1 GCA_030776765.1 Actinomycetota bacterium
CCTCACTGTCGGCCAGCAACCCGGCCACCGCCGCCTCCACCGAGGAAGATGGCGCACGGAGGTCCTCCAGCAGCTCCCAGTACAGGTAGGGATGCCAGGAGAAGTGCTCTTCGACGAAGAGGGACTGAAGGGGGAGGCGCATCTCCTCGAAGGTGTTGAGGTCCTCCTCCACCTCGTGCTCGATCCGCCACTCTTCCAGGAGGCGCTCTACCGCCTTGGCGGCGTCCCCATGGGGCCCTCCGCCTCCCGCGTACATCCCGGCCGCCTGGAGGAGCCCTCGCATCTGGTAGATCCATGCCGCGCTGCGCCGATCGAAGAGGTCGTAGGCGAAGTCCAGGCAGACGAGCCGCCCCCCCTGCTTCAGCCAGCCGCCCACTCGGCCCACCACCTCGCTTGCTCCGGGGAGATGGTGGAGCACTCGGCTGATGACCACCGCATCGAACGTCTCCGGCTCTGGGTCCCACTCCAGCACGTCGACCTGCTGGTAGCTGAGCTGCCCGACGAGCGGGGGCGAGTGTGCCAAGCCACGTCGGGCGAGGGCGATCGACTCCTCGTCGACGTCGAGCCCCAGCACCCGATGACCGCCTCGTGCCAGCTCGAGGCTGAGGAAGCCCGATCCGCAACCGAGGTCCAGGATGGCAAGTGGCCCTTGGTCCAAGAAGCGCCCCACCAACCGGGGCAGCCGGCCGTAGGTGAGCTCCACCAGGTAAGGGGCTCTCCACAGGCTGGCCTGCAAGGAGGGCCAGCTTCGCAAGGAGCGCAGGTCGGCCACGAAGCCCTCGGGAAGGTCCTCCACCGCCTGGAATTTACCGAGGGAGCAGCTTTCTGCCGTGTGCCATACTCATCCCGTGGACAGCGAGCTGTGGCGCTGGTTCTGGACCGGGCTGGCAGTGTTCCTCTCCATCGCCGAGATCTTCACGGCAGGCTTCTTCCTGCTGCCCTTCGGCATTGGGGCGGCTGCTGCCGCCCTACTGGCATGGCTGGGCATCGGCCTGCTGCTGCAGTGGCTGGCGTTCATCGTGGTTTCGATCGTGGCCCTCGTCGGCCTCCAGCGGTTCATCCGGAGGCAGGACCGCACCGACCTGCAAGACATCGGCGCCAACCGCTACCTGCGGCGGGGGGCATTCGTCTTGGAGACCATCGACCCGTTGAGCGGCAGCGGGCGAGTCCGGGTGGAGGCCGAGGAGTGGCGGGCCGTTAGTGACGGCCAGGTGATCCCGGCCGGGACCAGCGTGGTGGTCACCGGAGTGCGCGGCTCCCGGCTTGTGGTGGCGGAAGCCGACCAGGTGGAGAGGCGCTGATGGAGGTGATCATCCTCCTGGCGATCATCGCCCTGGTCCTGCTGGTGGTGGCCGCCACCGGTCTGCGGATCGTGCGCCCCTACGAGAAGGGCCTGGTGGAGCGCCTGGGCCGCTACGACCGCACCGTGGAGTCGGGCCTGCGCTTCATCGTCCCCTTCGTGGAGCGGATCGTGAAGGTGGACATGCGCGAGCAGGTGGTGGACGTGCCACCCCAGGAGGTGATCACCGAGGACAACGTGGCGGTGACGGTCGATGCGGTGGTCTACTACGAGGCCACCGACCCGGTGAAGCTCAAGTACAACGTGGCCAACTTCATCCTGGCGGCCACCAAGCTGGCCCAGACCAACCTGCGCAATGTGGTGGGGGACCTGGACCTCGACGAGGCGCTCACCTCCCGGGAGGTGATCAATGCCAAGCTGCGCCAGATCCTGGACGACGCCACCGACAAGTGGGGCACGCGGGTGGTGCGGGTGGAGATCCAGCGGATCGAGCCTCCCCCCGACGTCACCGACGCCATGCACCGGCAGATGAAGGCCGAACGGGACCGCCGGGCGGCGGTCACGGAGGCGGAGGGCGAGCGGGCGGCGGCCATCCTCAAGGCGGAGGGCATCAAGCAGTCCCAAATCCTGGAGGCGGAAGGCCAGGCACAGGCCATCCGCGAGGTGGCGGAGGCGGACCGCTTCCAAAGGGAGACCGTGGCGGCGGGGGAGGCCAGGGCCATCGAGAGGGTGTTCGCCGCCATCCACACCGGCGACCCCACCCCGGACCTGATCGCCATCCGCTACCTGGAGGCCCTGGGGAAGATCGCCGACGGCCGGGCCACCAAGCTCTTCCTGCCCATCGAGACCAGCGGCATCCTGGGCAGCCTGGGCGCCATCAGGGAGCTGTTCGAAGGCACCGACGGCGCTCCCCCGCCCACCGCCGGGCCGGTCCTGCGCCGGCGGGAAAGCGAGGGGGAAGGCCGGCCCGCAGGGCCCTGAGGTGGATCCCAAGCAGCAGGCGCAGGAGCGCTTCTCTCAGGTCGAGGAGGAGCTCCGGGAGATCAACCGCTGGATGTACGAGCACCCGGAGACTGCCTTCCAGGAGCACAGCTCCTCGGAACGCCTGGCCGACCTCCTGAGCCGGGGAGGCTTGCGGGTCGAGCATCCTGCCTATGGCTTGGAGACGGCCTTCGCCGCCGGCGCCGGTTCCGAGGGACCGGAGGTGGTGGTGTGCGCCGAGTACGACGCCCTGCCCGGGGTGGGCCACGCTTGCGGGCACAACATCATCGCCACCGCCGCCGTGGGTGCGGGCTGGGCGCTGGCCGAGCTGGCCGACGAGCTGGGCGTGCGGGTCAGGGTGCTCGGCACTCCCGCCGAGGAGCACTACGGCGGCAAGGTCGACCTGATCCGGGCAGGGGCGTTCCAGGGAGCGGCTGCGGCGATGATGGTCCACCCCGCCACCCGCGACGTCCTCGACCCACTCGCCCTGGCGGTGGCCCACATGGATCTCGAGTACCGAGGCAAGTCGGCTCACGCCTCGGCCCATCCCCAACAGGGCGTCAACGCCCTGGATGCCTTCGTGCAGGCCTACGTCAACGTCTCCACGCTTCGTCAGCACCTCTACCCCACCGACAAGATCCACGGCATCGTCACCCATGGTGGCGACGCCCCCAACGTGATCCCCGAGCACACCGCTTCCTCCTGGTACGTGCGAGCCGCCAGCCGTGGGCGGCTCGACGAGCTCAAGGACCGGGTGCTGGCGTGCTTCGAGGCCGCCGCCCGGGCCACCGGCTGCAGCTGGGAGGTCATCCCCGTCGGGCACGACTACCAGGAGATGCGCAGCTCTGCGGTGCTGGCAGAGCTCTTCCAGGGCAACGCCCGGACCCTGGGCCGCACCATGCTGCGGGGAGCCGAGGTGGGAGTGGGCGTGGCCGGCTCCACCGACATGGGCAATGTGAGCCACCTGGTGCCCAGCATCCACCCCCTGCTCGACATCAAGCCCGGCGACGCCGTCAACCACCAGCCCGAGTTCGCCGACCACACCGTCACCCGCGATGGGGAGCGGGCCATCCGCGACGGCGCCCTCGCCATGGCCTGGACGGTCATCGACCTGGCTACCGAGGACCGCTGGCAGGAGCTCTAGGCGCCTCCACCCAGCGATCGGCCCACCGGT
>JALYHC010000085.1 GCA_030776765.1 Actinomycetota bacterium
GGACACCGACCGGGACATGCCGTCCAGCCTCAGTGAACGGGCGGTCCGGGAGGGGGTGGGGAACGTGGTGGGGCTGGACGCCCCGCCCGAGGACCCCGACCTTCCCGAGCCCGTCGACCTGATCTTCCTGTCCAACACCTACCACCACATCCCCGATCCCCCCCGCTACTTCGCCCGGACCGCTCGCTACCTGCGTCCGGCCGGTCGGGTGGCGGTGATCGAAGCGGAGCGGAAGGGGCTCCACCGGGTGTTCGGGCATGCCACCCCTCCCGAGGTCATCCGCTCGGCGCTCCAAACGGCCGGATACGCGGTGGTGGTGGAGCACGATTTCCTGCCCCGGCAGAGCTTCCTCCTGTTCGAGTTCTCCTCTCCCTCCCCCTCTGACGGGTGGGGGTGATTCATGGCTGAGGACCTGTTCGCCGAGCAAAGCGCCGATCACCGCCATCAGGCCGCACCGCTGGCAGCTCGCATGCGGCCCCGCACCCTGGACGAGGTGGTGGGGCAGGACGACCTGCTGGCACGCGGTGCCGCCTTCCGGGCGATGGTGGAGCAGGGGAGGCCGCTCTCGATGATCCTGTGGGGCCCTCCGGGGACCGGCAAGACAACCCTGGCGCGCCTGGTGGCCGGGGGGACCGGGGCCGCCTTCGAGGCCCTCTCCGCCACCTCGGCCGGTGTCAAGGACGTGCGGGAGGTGCTGGCCGCCGCCCAGCGCCGCCTGGACGACGAGGGGCGCAGGACCGTGCTCTTCCTGGACGAGATCCATCGCTTCACCAAGGCGCAGCAGGATGCCCTGCTCCCGGGAGCCGAGCAGGGGACGGTCATCCTGATCGGGGCCACCACCGAGAACCCCTTCTTCGAGGTCAACTCGCCGCTCATCAGCCGCAGCACCCTCTTTCGCTTGCAACCGCTCTCACCCGAGGCGGTGGAGGAGCTGATCCGACGGGCGTTGGGCGACCGGGAGCGAGGCCTGGGCGACCGGGAGCTGAACATGGAGGAGGCGGCGGTCGGGGCGCTGGCCGAGCGGGTGGGCGGCGACGCCCGGCTGGCCCTCAACGCCCTGGAGATGGCCGCCTTGCTGGTGGAAGAGGGTGGCGCCATCGGCCTGGAGCACGTCGAGGAGGCCTTGCAGCGGCGGATCGTCCGCTACGACAAGTCCGGCGACCAGCACTACGACGTGATCTCGGCCTTCATCAAGAGCATGCGAGGGTCCGATCCGGACGCAGCTCTCTACTGGTTGCACACCATGCTGGCGGCCGGAGAGGACCCGGAGTTCATCGCCCGCCGGATGGTGATCTTCGCCTCGGAGGACGTGGGCCCGGCCGACCCGGCCGCCCTGCAGGTGGCGGTGGCCGCCGCCCACGCCTTGCAGCTGGTCGGCTTGCCGGAGGCGGCCTTCAACCTGTCCCACGGCGCCCTGCACCTGTCGCTGGCCTCGAAGAGCGACTCGGTCAAGCAGGCCATCTGGGCCGCCCAGCGGGCCGTGGAGGAGAGTCCTAGCGCTCAGGTGCCCGCTCACCTGCGCTCCGGCTCCTATCCGGCCGGCGCCTCGCTGGGACATGGCCCGGGGGGTTTGGGGGGCCATGGCGCCCCAGAAGCCTCAGGAGGCCACCCTGCCGACGGTCGGCGCCGGGCCCCCCAAGAGGATCAGTACCGAAACCCCCACCAGTACTCGGAGCACCTGGTTCCCCAGCAGTACCTGCCCGACGAGGTGGTGGGGACGATCCTCTACCGACCGACAGAGCAGGGGAGCGAGCAGGAGCTGGGCCGCCGGCTGCGCAAGTGGGACCAGGAGCTGGGCCGTCCGCCCCGGGAGTAGTCGGCGCCACTCGCCAATGCGGTGGCGGGTGATCACTGCGGGGGGCAAGTTCGATTCGGTGAGGCTGTTGGAGGGAGGCCGCTACAGTCCCCCCATGCTGCGACGGATCCGCTGGTTCGCCTATGGCATGGCGGCGGGAGTGGGAGGTTTCGCCTACGTGCTGCTGCGGCTGCGCAGGATGCGGGCCGCCCTGACTCCCTCCAACCTCGCCCGAGCCACCGCCCTCTCCCTGGCCGACGCTCTAGAGGCGGCCGGACGTCGAATGTCCCAGGAGCGGGCGCCCACCCCCCACTAACCTGTCCCCGTGCGGAGCGACCACATTCGCAAGTCCTTCCTGCGCTTCTTCGAAGAGCGCGGCCACACGGTGGTGCCCAGCGCCTCCCTGATCCCGGTGGACCCCAGCCTGCTCCTCACCGCCGCCGGAATGGTCCCCTTCAAGCCCTACTTCTTGGGTCTCGAGCAGCCTCCCTTCAAGCGGGCGACTTCTGTCCAGAAGAGCGTCCGTACCGACGACATCGAGGTGGTGGGCACCACCACCCGACACTTCACCTTCTTCGAGATGCTGGGCAACTTCAGCTTCGGGGATTACTTCAAGGAGCAGGCCATCCCCTGGGCCTATCAATACGTGACCGAGGTGCTGGGCCTCGACCCGGAGGTGCTGTGGTTCACCGTCTACAAGACCGACGACGAGGCGGAGCAGATCTGGATCGACTCGGTGGGGGTGCCGCCTGAGCGGGTCCAGCGGGGAGACAAGGACAACTTCTGGCAGATGGGCGTGCCCGGCCCTTGCGGTCCGTGCTCGGAGATCTTCGTCGACCGGGGCCCTGGGTTCGGGGACGGGGGAGGTCCCATCGGGGGCCCCATGGGGAGCAGTGAAGAACGGTACGTGGAGATCTGGAACCTGGTGTTCATGCAAAACCTGCAGGACGAGCCCTACCACGTGGTGGGCGACTTGCCGGCCCGCAACATCGACACCGGAATGGGGCTGGAGCGGGTCGCTCTGGTCCTGCAGGACGTTCCCACCGCCTACCACGTCGACGTGGTGCGCCCGGTGCTGGACGCCGGAGCCGCCTACTCGGGGACGTCCTATGGAGAGGACCCGGGGAAGGACATGTCGCTTCGCATCCTCGCCGACCACGGGCGAGCTCTCACCTTCCTCATCGGCGATGGGGTGGTCCCCTCCAACCAGGGAAGGGGCTACGTGCTGCGCAGGCTGCTGCGCCGGGCCGTCCGACACGCCTGGGGCCTGGGCGGCGAGGGCTTGCTGACCCCCCGCCTGGTTTCCGCCACCGTGGAGGCGATGGGCGACGCTTACCCCGAGCTGCGCAGCCAGGAGGACTTCATCGTCGAGATGGCCTCGCGGGAGGAGAGCCGGTTCCGCCGTACGCTCCAGTCCGGCCAGAACCTGCTGGATGCCGAGCTTGGGCGGCTGGCGCCCGGCCAGGCCCTGGCGGGGGAGACCGCCTTCCGGCTCCACGACACCTTCGGCTTTCCCGTGGAGCTGACGCAGGAGGTGGCCGGCGAGCGCGACGTCACTGTCGACCTGTCCGGCTTCGAGCAGGCCATGGCCGCCCAACGTCGGCGGGCCCGCGCCGCCTGGAAGGGCGGTGAGCCGGCCGGCACCGAGGAGGCCTACCGGCGACTCCTCAACGACGTGGGGTCCACAGGTTTCGTGGGCTACGACGTGGAAGAGAGTCGTGGACGGCTGCTGGCTCTGCTGCAGGAAGGCGAGCCGGTGGACCGGGCGAACGAGGGCGACGAGGTGGAGGCCTTCTTGGACCGCACGCCCTTCTATGCAGAGCAGGGCGGGCAGGTGGGCGACTCGGGGATCATCGAGACCGCTTCGGGCCGCTTGGCCATCTCCGACACTCGCCATGCCCTTCCAGAGCTCTACTCGCACCGGGGGAAGGTGGTGTCGGGTGTGGTGCAGGCGGGCCAGGACGCCAATGCCCGCATCGACGTGGGGCGCCGGGAGGGGATCCGCAAGAGCCACACCGGCACCCACATCTTGCACTGGGCCCTGCGGGAAGTGGTGGGCGAGCACGTCAAGCAGGCAGGTTCCCTGGTCGAGGACGGGCGGCTGCGCTTCGACTTCAGCCACTACGCACAGCTCAGCGAGGAGGAGCTCGAGGAGGTGGAGCGGGTGGCCAATGCCAAGGTGATCGAGAACGCGCCGGTGCGCGCCTTCGAGACTTCTCGCCACCATGCGGACGAGCTGGGGGCGTTGGCCTTTTTCGGTGAGAAGTACGGGACGATGGTGCGGGTGGTGGAGGCGGGGGACTACTCCCGGGAGCTGTGCGGAGGGACCCATTGCCGCACCACCGGGCAGGTAGGTCCGATCGTGGTGTTGGGCGAGGCGTCGGTGGGGGCGAACCTACGCCGCATCGAGGCCCTCACCGGCGAGGTGGCCTTTGCCTACCTGGCCGGCTTGCGCGCCAAGCTGGAGGAGGCGGGGCGCCTGCTGCGAGCGCCTCCCGAGGAGGTCCCCGCCCGGCTGGGCGCCAGCCTGGCCAGGTCAAAGGAGCTGGAGGCGCAGCTCGATGCCGTGGTGGACCGGGCTCGGGCGGAGTCGGCCGGGTCCTTGGCGGATCGCGCCGAGCCGGTCGGCTCGGCCCGGCTGGTGGTGGCCGAGGAGGCCGGCATGGACGCCCCCGGCCTGCGGGCCCTGGCGTTGCAGGTGCGGGACCGCCTGGCGAGGGGCCTGGTGGTCCTCGGGGGGCGCCGGGACGGGAAGGGGATGTTGGTGGCGGTGGCCACCCCCGACCTGGTTGAGGCGGGGGTGTCGGCGGGGGAGATCCTGGCGCCGGCCGCCCGGATGCTGGGTGGGGGTGGCAGCCGCGACCCGGAGGTGGCCCAGG
>JALYHC010000086.1 GCA_030776765.1 Actinomycetota bacterium
CTGTTGCCGCCGGGGGGACGGGGTGCTGCCCAACTTCATCATCATCGGAGCCATGAAGGCGGGCACGACCAGCCTCTTTCAGTACCTGAGGCAGCATCCGCAAGTCTTCATGCCCGACATGAAGGAGCCCCACTTCTTCAGCGCCGAGCACAACTGGCACCGTGGGCGGGGATGGTACGAGGAGCTGTTCGAGGAAGCGGGGCCGGCCGTCGCGGTGGGCGAGGCCTCGACCGGCTACACCAAGCACCCCATCTACCAGGGAATCCCGGAGCGAATGGCCAAGATGCTCCCCGAAGTGCGTCTGATCTACCTGATGAGGCACCCGATCGAGCGCATGCAATCGCAGTACCTCGACCAGACCACGATCAGGGACGACCACCCCTTGCTGGAACCGGAGAGCCGTTCGCTGCGCAAGGCTCTCACCTCAGACCCCAGCTACCTGAGCTTCAGTATGTACGCCATGCAGATCGAGCAGTACCTGGACTTCTTCGCCCGGGAGCAGTTGCTCCTCCTCACCTCCGATGAGTTTCGGCAGGCACGCCGTCCCACGCTGCACAAGGTGTTCAGCTTCCTGGGGGTCGATCCACACTATGCGGGAGCCGAGCAGCATGAGGAGTTCAACCAGAGCGAGGGAAGGACCATGCGCAAGCCGCTGGCCAGGAAGCTGCGGCAGCTCCCGGGCTACCGCCGCCTGACGCGCCCGGTACCCACCGCCCTCAAGAAGCTCCACTATCGGTTCACCACCACCGAGGCCAGGCGAGAGCGGGTGCAGATCCCCGACGACCTGCGCGCCCACCTGGAGGAGCTGCTACGAGACGACGTGCGCCGGCTGCGCACCTACATGCCGGCCGACTTCCACGGCTGGGGGATCGGATAGGCGACAACGACCGAAGCACCAGTCCCTTCGACGGGATCGGCCCGCTCCTTTCCACCATGTGGGCCCAGCAGCCCCGCTTCGCCGAGGGACTGGGCCCCTTCTCCCAGGTGGCGCAGGGGGCCGGCTATGTGGGCATCGAGGTGAGCCACCTCACCGACCTGGGGGGCTTCGAGTCGCTCCTCAACCAGTCCGTGCTGCCGGTGCACAGCCTGCACGCGCCCACCCCTCGCCCCGCCGCCGCCGCCCGCGGCCTCAACCTGGCCGCCACCGATGAAGACGAGCGAGCCGCAGCCGTGGGGAGCACCGTTCGCACCATGGACTACGCCGTTCGGGTGGGTGCACGGTTCGTGGTGGTTCACCTCGGCCACATCAGCGAGCGCCTCGACGAAGAGGACCAGCTGCGGCGGTTCTTCCAGCAGGGGCGCATCGAGAGCGACGAGGCCCGAGCCACCCGGGACCAGGCCCACCGCCGCAGACGGGAGCTGGTCGGCCCTCACCTGACGGCCGCTCAGCGCTCGCTCGCCGAGCTCGCCGAGGCGGCTTCGGCACGAGGAGTGGCCATCGGCCTAGAGAACCGCCTGGGCTTCCGCGAGATCCCGTCCCCTGAGGAGACGGCGCTGTTGCTGGCCGACTACCCCCCCGGCCTGGTCGGTTATTGGCACGACACCGGCCACCTGGAGGTACAGGGCCGGCTGGGCCTGCTCGACCGCCAGGAGGCTCTCGACTCGCTGGGGGCCCGCATCCTCGGCACGCACCTGCACGACGTGCAGGGCTTGCGGGACCATCGCGCTCCCGGCAACGGGGAGTCCGATTGGGCCTACATAGCCCGGGCCCTGCCGCCGGCGGCGGTGCGAACCTTCGAGATCAGCGGGGACGAGCCGGAGACGTTCATCCAGGGAGCGATCGGGTTTCTCGCCCGCTGCGGCATCCTGTAGGCGGGCGCATCACCTACTTCGACCCTGGGCGACGGGCGCGAGGACGCAGCAGCACGCCTGCCTCGTACTGCTCCAGGGCGTGAGCGATCCAGCCTGCGCATCGGGCGACGGCGAAGAGCCCGACCGCGGCGCCGGCCGGCAGGCCCAGGGCGGCCACCAGGGCCACCAGGCCGAAGTCGACGTTGGGGGCGCCTCTCCCGGCCTCTTCCATGATGGCCACCAGGGCCAGGCAGGTCCGCACCGTCGACGAGGCGGGCGCCAGCTCCTCGGCCAGCTCAAGCAGGGGACCGGCACGAGGATCGCCGTGCGGATACAGGCGGTGGCCGAAACCGGGTATGGGCTCGCCGCGCCGGGCCCGGCTGTGGACCACCGCCTCGGCGCGCTCGGGCCGGCCCGCCTCCTCGATGAGCGCCCCCACCCGCTCGCCGGCCCCTCCGTGCACCGGGCCGGAGAGTGCCGCCAGGCCAGCGGCCACGCAGGCGTAGATGTCGGCACCGGTCGAGGCCGCCACCCGTGCGCCGAAGGTGGAGGCATTGAGCTCGTGGTCGGCCAACAGCACGAGGGCCCGGTTGAGGGCTTGGATGACCGAAGGGCTCTCCTGAGCACCAAGCGCCACAGCCGCCACTCTGGCCAGAGGCACGCGTTCCAGGGCGGCGGGGACTCGCTGGATGGCCTCGGGAAGAGCCAGCCCGGCCGCCAGCCGAACGATGAGCGCTCGTCCCCGAGGCACCACCCGGCCGGGATGATTGTCGAACCGGCCCCGGTCCTGGGCGGCGAGCGCCGGTACCAGCACCGACAGCGAGGCGAGCGGTGGGCTGAGCCCGGGAAGGATTGTGGCCAGCCGATCGGGAGAGACACCCAGCTCGTCCACCTCCCATGGAGGCGGACGATCAGGGAGCGACCCACTCCACAGAAGCTCCGCCACCGACTCGAAGGGGACCCGATCACCGGCCAGCTCCAAGGCCGGATGCCCCCGATACACCGGTCCGCCCTCGCCGATCCAGCTGACCGAGGACTCGAACAATGGCTCCCCCCAGTGGAGAGTGCCGTCCACCGGAGCCGGTCTCGCCCCCTGGGGGCGCCGGACCCGCAGCCTTTCCACGTCCTCCCGCCGGTAGCGACGCTCCCGCCCCTGGCCGGCGGGGAGGCTTCGCACCAGGCCCCGGCTCACGTAGGCGTACAAGGTCTCCACCTTCACGCCGAGCAGCTGGGCGGCCTCGGGGGCGCTAAGGTATTCATTCACTTGATTCAAGGTTGATCAACGTTGTCCGGTGGTGGGAGGAGGTTAGGCATGACCATGGCGGGGCTGGAAGGAATCGTGGTGGCGGAGACAGGCCTCAGCGACATCGACGGCGAGCAGGGAAGGCTCGCCATCCGGGGATACCCCATCGAGGAGTTGGCCGAGACTCGCGCCTTCGAGGAGGTCTGCGAGCTGCTCTGGTACGGCCGCCTACCCGAAGGCGCCGAGCGCAGCCGACTGGAGAGGGAGCTGGGAGAGGCGCGGGCCGAGGCGTTCCAGAGACTGGGGACCCTCGGAAACGCCCTGGAGGCGTCGGCTCCCATGGACGCCCTGCGAGCCGCCTTGGCCCACCTCTTCATTTCTTCTTTGGGGGACCGGCCCGACTTCACCACCATCACCGCCGCGGTGGCGGTCTTCGGGGCCGCATGGGCCCGGCGCCGGTCCGGGCACACACCGGTGTGCCCCGACCCCGACCTTCCTCATGCCGCCGACTACCTCCGGGCGGTGACCGGCGAGGCACCCGGCGAAGCGCCGGTCCGAGCTCTCGACGCCTACCTGGTGACGGTGGCCGAGCATGGCATGAATGCCTCCACCTTCGCCGCTCGGGTGGTGGCCTCCACCGGGTCGGACGCGGTGTCGGCGGTCGTCAGCGCCCTGGGAGCCCTCAAGGGGCCCTTGCACGGGGGAGCACCCGGGCCGGTCCTCGAGATGCTGGACGCCATCGGGCCCCCCGAGCAGGCCAGGCAGTGGCTGGAGGCGGAGCTGGCGGCAGGCCGCAGGATCATGGGCATGGGCCATCGCGTGTACCGGACGCGCGACCCTCGTGCCGCCGTCTTGGAAGGCACCGTGGAGCGCCTGCGCCGGGCGGGTGTGTCTCTCGACCTCCTGCACAGGGCGCGGGAGGTGGAGCGCCAGGCCCAGGCGGTCCTCGCCGAACGGCACCCTCAGCGGGTGATCGAGACCAACGTGGAGTTCTACACGGCGGTGCTGCTCGACGCCGTCGGGCTGCCACGGGCCATGTTCACGCCTACCTTCGCCGTGGCTCGGGTGGCCGGCTGGCTGGCCCACATCGACGAGCAATGGAAGCGAGGCAGGCTGATGCGTCCCCTGGCCACCTACGTGGGGCCGTAGCTCCGAGATCCGGAAAGCATATCCGCCCCTCCCCCTGCCCGGCCCACCAGCACCTCGGAGATGAGCTCGGGGCCGAAGAGACCGTGGCTCAGCACTCCCGGGACGGCCTGCAGGCGGGCGGCGAGAGCCGGCGGGTCCTCGACGGGGCCCAGGTAGTCGACCAAGACCTGCCCGGTCGGGGTGGGTGGCGCCTCCCGAACGCGAACCGGTCCCAGCTCCGAGAGATGGCGCAGGGTGGCGGCCAGGCCGAAGCGCAGCACCTCCAAGGGAACGGGAGGGCCGAGCATCTCCACCAGCTTGTTGGGGGAGACGATCACCACGAATCGCTCGGTGGCGGCGGCCACCACTCTCTCCCGTGTGTGAGCGCCGCCCCCTCCCTTCAGCAGCCACAGGTCGGGCGCCACCTGGTCGGCGCCGTCCACGGCCAGATCCAGGCGGTCCCGCCACTGGAAGGGCCCAACCACCAGGCCGAGCTCCCGCGCCCGCCTCTGAGTGGCCGGCGAGGTGGCGACGCAGCGCACCTTCGAGCTGCGCCGGGCCAGGACGGAGAGGAAGTGCGCCACCGTGCTTCCCGTTCCCAGCCCGAGGGCCATCCCGTCGCGCACCAGCTCGGCGGCCTCTTCCGCCGCCGCCCGCTTCTCCTCCTCCCAGACACCCACGACAAGCGACTGTACCGAGCGTAAGTGAACGGACGGGCACGCCTTACCTGCGCGGGCGCCCAGCGTGACTTTTAGGCAATAGCTGTCCATGGCGGGACACTACAACCTAAGGTTCGTCGTGAGGGCGGCTTGCGCCCCTGCTTTAGCCCTGGGCGTTGCTCTCCAGGTACTCCTGCAGGGCCTGGAGCCGCTCGTCCCACTTCGCTCCCACCAGCGCCATCCAGGACATCACCTCGGAAAGAGGAGCGGGAGTGAGCTGGTAGCGAATCTCCCGGCCGTGACGCTGGCTCTCCACCAGCCGAGCCTCCCGCAGGGCGACCAGGTGCTTGCTGACCGCCTGGCGGGTGATGGGGAGCTCGGCGGCGAGCTGGCTGGCCGTGGCCGGTCCCTGCTCCGACAACCTGTGGACCACTCGACGCCGGGTATCGTCGGACAAGGCAGCCAGCACAGCTCCCAGTGAGTCTCCAGCCACGCCCCTCACCTCAGCGAGTCCACCGGATCGGAGAGCCTGAGCCGGCTCTCCGCCTGAGAGGTCTGCTCCACCACAGTGAGCCTGGTGCCCTCCGGCAGTTCGGTCAGTGTGAGCTCCACTGTGGCCGGTGTAGTGGAATGGCCGGCCACGCCCCACCAACGGAAGACCACCCGTTTGGGGGCGATGACCTCTTCCACCACCACCAGGCGCACCTCCCCGTTATGCTGGCGGATGAGCCCCCGCCCTCCGGGAACCACCTCCAGGTCTACGTCGCCCCCCAACCAGGCGGAGAGGCGGCTGGGATCGGTGAGAGCTGTCCACACCTCGTTTGGAGAGGCAGACAGCATCACCTGACGTTCCACCCTCCAGGGAAGCTCCAAACCTATCCCTCCCTCTCCTGCAACCCGAAGGTTGCACGTGCGTCCCGATAGACCCTATGCTGTGCAACCGATCGGTTGCAACTTAACTCATGGAGGAGGACCTGATGCGGGGGTTTACCACCACCGGAGCCGAGCAACAAGAGGAACCGCCGTCCCCGCAGATCGACCTGCTGCCAGCCATCCCTTTCGCCCGCCTCTTCGAACGGCGGATGGCCTTCCTGTCCGGGACACTCCAGGACAAGGCGGCCGACGAGGTGTGCGCCCAGCTCCTGGCCCTGGACGCCGACTCGGGCGACGACATCACCCTCTACATCGACTCTCCAGGGGGAGAGCTGCCAGGGCTGTTTGCCGTTTACGACACCGTGCAGCTGCTCAGGTCGCGCGTCAACACCCGCTGCATCGGGTTGGCCGCCTCGGCGGCGGCGGCGATCCTCGCCGGAGGGACCGGGACGCGCTCGGCCACCGAGCATGCCCGGATCCTCTTGCAC
>JALYHC010000087.1 GCA_030776765.1 Actinomycetota bacterium
AGGCACTGGCGGCCACCACCTCGTCGGCCGCCGAGCTGATGGGCCTCAACGCCGAACTGGGAACGATCGAAGTGGGAAAGCGGGCCGACCTGGTGGTGGTGGAGGGAGATCCCTTCGACTTCAAGACGCTGGGCGAGCGGGTCACGGCGGTCTACAAGGATGGACGACAGGTCCTCTCCCAGCCCGACGAGGGGGGCGTGCAGGTCCGCACGTAGCAGGCCGGCCCAACTCGAGGCTGTAGTGCACCTGAGGGGTGCACTGGAACCTCAGGTTTGCTGCCACCTCTCGGGTGCACCGGAGGCTCAGGTTTGCCAGCAACGGTAAGCTGGTGAGCGAGAGGGAACGGTGCCGCCGTCCCTCTCCTGTCGTTTCAGGAGGTTTCGACACCGTGTCGAGTCCAGGGCCGAGCGGGGTTTCCTTCGCCTACCCGGCCACTCCCAGCCAAGAGCGGGCCCGGGTGGCACTAGAGGCCTCGTCCCTGCGGAGAGCCTACCGGGAGGTGGCGGCGGCGGGGGATGAAGCCTTCTTGCTCTCCACCTGCTTGCGACTGGAGGTGGCCACGCCTGGAGACCAGTCGGAGCTGGAGCGGGTCCTCAAGGCGGTCTTCGGTCGCCAGGAGCTGCCCTCGGGGGCGGTGGTCCGGGAAGGGCACGAGCAAATCTCCCACCTCTTCAGAGTGGCGGCAGGAGTGGAGTCGCCCGTGCTGGGAGAGCCCGAGGTGCTCGGTCAGTTCCGGAATGCGCTGCAGGTGGGCAGGCGGGAAGGAGCCATCGGCGGCCTGTTCGAGCGGCTGCTGAGGGAAGCGGTGAGGGCCGGGCGAGTGGCGCGCAAGATGCTGCCCGGCTCTCCTTATGGTTCCTTGGCCCGGGTGGCCGCCCAGCTGGTAGGCGCCTCCCCGGAGATCGCCGTCTTCGGTGCCGGCACCATGGCGAGGGCTGTGGTGGAGGCGATCGATGAGCTGCCCGCATCCTGTGCCGTCACCGTGTACGCCCGGCGCCCGACCGCTGTCGATCTGAGGGGCGTGTCGGTGCGCGCCCTTGAGGAGGCTCCCCTGGCCCTGGCCTCGGCGCCGGCGGCGGTGTCGGGTACCTCCGCCAAGCAGATGCTCTTCACGCCGCAGGTGCTTCTCGAGGCACTGCAGGCCCGGTCCACCGACCTGCTGCTGGTCGACCTGGCCATGCCGCCCGACTTCCTGGTTCCCGGCGATGCGCCGCACCTGCGGTACTTCGGCGTCGACGACCTGGCCGACCTGGCCAGGCGCGCCCGCCCCGCCGGTCATGTCGACGAGTTCCTCGACCAGTCCGCCGCCCAAACGGGCGTCCGGCTGGCCAACCACCAGCGGGTGGGTCCGGTGATCGCTTCCATCCTGGCTCAGGCCGACCAGGCGGTCGAGGAGGAGGTGGCCCGCCTGGCGCCTCGCCTCGAGGCGGGCCCCGAGGAGCAGGAGGCCCTTCGCCGGCTGGCCCACCGGGTAGCCCGGCGGGTGCTGCACCGACCCATCTCCTACTTGAGCACCCACGATGGCGGGGCGGCCGCCGCCCAGGTCTTCTCCGAGGCGTTCGGAACCGTCGATGAAGAATGAGCTGCGCCTGGCCACCCGGGCCTCCAGCCTGGCCATGGTCCAGACGCGGCGGGTGGCCGACCTGCTGGAGGCGGCTCACCAGGGACTGCAGGTGACGCTGGTTCCGGTGGAGTCCTCTGGCGACCTGGACCACCAGGCTCCGGTGGCAGAGCTGACCGAGGTGGGGGCCTTCGTCCGCTCACTGCAGTGGGCGGTGCTGGAGGGCCGGGCCGACGGGGCGGTGCACTCCTGCAAGGACCTGCCCACCGGCGGCCCGGAGCGCCTCATCACCCCCGCCTACCCGGAGCGAGATTCGCCCTTCGATGTGCTGGTCGGCGGCCGGCTGGGGGAGCTGGCCCCCGGGGCAAGGGTGGGGACGGGGAGTCCCCGGCGCATCGCCCAGCTGCTGGCGCTGCGCTCCGACCTACAGCCGGCCGAGCTGAGGGGCAACGTGGACACCCGGCTGCGCAAGGTGGCCGAAGGGGAAGTAGCAGCGGCGCTGCTGGCCGAGGCCGGTTTGCTGCGCCTGGGGCGCACCTCTGAGATCGCCCAGCGGTTCAGCCTGGAAGAGATGGTGCCGGCACCGGCCCAGGGGGTGCTGGCGGTGGAGACGCTGGACGGCGGAGAGGCAGCCGAGCTGGTGGCCGCCATCGACGACCCCGGGGTGCGCCGCCTGGTGGAAGCCGAGCGCCGCCTGCTGGCGGAGACCGGTGCCGGATGCCGGTCCGCCCTGGGGGCGCTGGCCCAAGAGCTGGACGGGAAGATCCGCATGACCACCTTCGTGGAGGACGAGCGCGGCGGCCGGCGGGCGGTGGTGGAGGGCACCGACGTCGAGGACGTGGTGGAAGAAGCGCGCCGGGAGCTGGGCCTATGAGAGCGATCAGCCTGCGCACCGCGGTCACCACCAGCCCCGACCGAGCGCCGGCAATGGCAAAGGAGCTGGAGCGGGTGGGCCTTCATCCGGTGGTCCTTCCCTGCCTCGAGGTGCACCCGGCCGGCCCGGGCACCCTGGAGCGGGCCCGACGAGCTGCCGAGGAGGCCGACCTGCTCGTGCTGACTTCCGCTCGGGTGCTTGGGCTCCTATGGCCGGACGGGGGCTTTCCGGCCACCCCGGTGGCGGCGGTGGGAAGGTCCACCGCCGAGGGCGTGCGGGCTCGGGGGGGGCG
>JALYHC010000088.1 GCA_030776765.1 Actinomycetota bacterium
GCTGTGGAGTGCCTGCGACGCCCTCAACCTGTGCATCTTCGCCAGCGCCCCCACCCGGCTCCTCTCCCTCGAGGACATGGCCACCCTGGTGGGGGCGGTGACCGGCTGGGAGACCAGCTCCTATGAGGTCATGCGCTGGGGGGAGCGACGGCTTCACCTGCTCCGGCTCTACAACCTGCGGGAGGGGCTCACCGCCGGGGACGACTGGCTCCCCGACCGCTTCTTCGACGAGCCGATCGACGTGGGCCGCTTCGCCGGAGCTCGTCTCGATCGAGACGCCTTCCGTCGGGCGATCGACCTCTACTACGGGGCGATGGGGTGGGACGAAGGGGGGATTCCCACCCCGGCGACCCGGGTCGACCATCATCTGGAGTGGACCCTCGAGGAGGTGCCCGGGTGAGTTGGGATCCCTTCGAGCGGGTCGCCCTGGCACGCACGGACGTCCGGGTGACCCGCCTGGGCCTGGGGGGCGCCGAGATCGGCGGCCTCTACCAGGCCATCTCGGAGGAGGAGGCGGTGGCCCTGGTGGGCCGGGCCTGGGACATGGGCATCCGTCACTTCGACACCGCACCCCTGTACGGGTACGGGAACTCCGAGCGGCGGATGGGCCGGGCCCTGGCCGGCCGGCCCCGGGATACCTACGCCCTCTCCACCAAGGTGGGGCGCCTCCTCTACCCGGTGGACGAGGTCCCCGCCGGCGCCGACGTCGACCGCCAGGAGTTCCAGGGAGAGGAGGACTTCTTCTACCGGGGGGTGCCGGCGGTGCGGGTGGTGTTCGACTACAGCTACGAGGGGGTGATGCGCTCGGTGGAGGAGAGCCTGGAGCGGCTGGGGATCGGACGGGTGGACATCCTCTACATCCACGACCCCGACCACCACTGGGAGGAGGCCATCGGGGGGGCCTACCCGGCCCTCCACCGGCTGCGGAGCGAGGGGGCGGTGGGGGCCATCGGGGCGGGGATGAACCAGGCGGAGATGCTGGCCCGATTCGCCCGCGAGGGCGACTTCGACTGCTTCATGCTGGCCGGCCGCTACACCCTGCTCGACCAGAGCGCTCTCGGCGAGCTGCTCCCCCTGTGCTTGGAGAAGGGGATCGCCATCGTCCTGGCGGGGGTGATGAACAGCGGGATCCTGGCCGACCCTCGCCCCGGGAGCCGGTTCAACTACCTGCCCGCCGGGCAGGCGTGGCTGGAGCGGGCCCGGCGGCTGGAGGCGGTGTGCCGCCGCCACGGCGTCCCGCTCAAGGCGGCCGCCGTCCAGTTCCCACTGGCCCATCCGGCGGTGGCCTGCCTGGTGGCCGGAGTACGGCGCCGGGAGCACCTGGAGGAGTACCCCGAGCTCCTTCGCTTCCCCATTCCTGGGGGCCTGTGGGCGGAGCTGTGGGAGGAGGGCCTCATCCCGACCGACGCCCCGGTCCCCGGAGAGGCCGCCTGACCGTGGCGGGCATCGTCGACGCCCACCACCACTTCTGGGACCCGGCCCGGGCCGAGTACCCGTGGATGACGGACGATCTGGCCCCCATCCGCCGGCCCTTCGGCCCCTCCGACCTCCGCCCGCTCCTCGAGGAGCACGGGGTGGAGCGGACCGTCCTCGTCCAGACCCGCTCCAGCCTGGCGGAGACCGAGGAGTTCCTCGGGGTGGCGGCAGAGACCGGCTTCGTGGCCGGGGTGGTGGGCTGGGTGGACGTGACCGACCCGGGCGTGGCCGAGACGTTGGCGAGCCTGCGGGAGGGACCGGGCGGCCGGCACCTGGTGGGGATCCGCCACCAGGTCCACGACGAGCCGGATTCCGACTGGCTGGGACGCCCCGAGGTGGGCAGAGGCCTGCGGGCGGTCGGCCAAGCCGGGCTGGTATACGACCTGCTGGTGCGAACCCGCGAGCTTCCCGCCGCGGTGGCGGCCGTCCGCTCCTTCCCGGAGCTCCGCTTCGTGGTCGACCACCTGGCCAAGCCGCCCGTCCGGGAGGGGGCGCTCGAGCCGTGGGCGGAGCGAATCGCCGGGCTGGGCGGCCTGCCCAACGTCTGGTGCAAGCTGTCGGGCCTGGTCACCGAGGCGGACTGGGAGGGATGGCGGCCCGAGGACCTGGTCCCTTACGTGCGGCACGCCTTGGAGGTGTTGGGTCCCGACCGGCTGCTGTTCGGATCGGACTGGCCGGTCTGCCTGCTGGCCGCCTCCTACCGGGAGGTGCTGGAGTCGGCCCGGGTGGCCCTGGGCGACCTGAGCGGAGCGGAGCGGGACCGGATCTTCGGGGAGACGGCTGCCGAGGTCTACCGGCTTCCGGCCGCCTGAACGCGCCGTAGCGGGTGGGAGAGCCGGCCGGCCAGCCTCCGCAGATCGGCCACCAGGGCCTCGCGCAGGGGATCCGTCACCCGAGCCTTGAACAAGGTCACGCTGGCCCCGTAGGGACTCTCGCCCGGCTGCCGGCTGGGAATGGCAACTGCGTAGCAGACGATGCCGAGCATGGTCTCCTCATCGTCGACCGCGTAGCCCCGTTCCCGAACCACCTCCAGGTCGGCGAGCAGAGCCTCGACGGTGCGGTGGGAGTTGGGGGTCAGGGCGGGAAGATCTGACACGCCTGCCAACCGCTCCTTCAGCCGTCCGGAATCGAGAGAGGCGAGGGCGGCCTTCCCCAGGGCGGTGCAGGTGGCGGGCAGGCGCCGGCCGATCTCGGAAGCCAGGCGGACCGGCTGGGCTCCGTCGTGGCGGGCCACATAGACCACATCCAGGCCCTCCAGCACGGCCAGCTGCATGGTCTCCCGGGAAGCCACCTCCAGCTCCGGACAGGCCTGGTAGAACTCGTCGAGCGGGCCCGCCGTCGAGAGGTAGGCGCCGCCCAGCTCGACCAGCTTCCGTCCTAGGCGGTAGCCCCCGTCGGTGCGGCGCAGCAAGCCGGCCTCGGCCAGCTCCAGGCAGAGGTTGGCCACCGAGGACTTGGGGAGCCGCAGCCGCCGGGCCAGCTCGGTAGGACCGAGGGCGATCTCCGGGCGGGCGGCCAGCAGCTCCAGGATGGAGGCCGCTCGGGCCACCGCCGGCACCAGCGGCTCCGCCGCTCCTCTCATGTGCTTCCCCCAGCTCGCTCGGACACCGGCGCTCTCCAGGCTCGGTTGACGTCTTCCCTCGGGCTGGTCATACTTGTTCAGCAACCGGGATGGAGACCAGCATATTGGACGGGACTCCGAAGGGGAAGCCCGGCACCGGGGACGGAGAAGGGGCGACGAGCTCACAGGACCGGACGAGGTGGACGTGAGCGACCCGGGGCCCAAGATCGCCGCCGGCGAGGTCTACGACGTGCGCTTCCCCACGTCGCGCCGTTTGGACGGCTCGGATGCCATGAACCCCGATCCCGACTACTCGGCTGCCTGCGTCGTCCTGCGCACCGACCAGCCCGATCACCCCGAGGGTCACGGCTTCACCTTCACCATCGGGCGCGGCAACGAGGTCTGCGTGGCGGCCATTCAGGCCCTCTCGGAGCTGGTGGTGGGCTGGCCGATCGATGCCATCTTCCACGACATGGGCGCCTTCTGGCGTCGACTGGTCGGGGACAGCCAGCTGCGCTGGATCGGACCCGAGAAGGGTGCCATCCACCTGGCCACCGCCGCCCTGGTCAATGCCGCCTGGGACCTCTATGCGAAGCGGGAGGGCAAGCCCCTCTGGCGGTTGCTGGTGGACATGCCTCCCGAGGAGATCGTGGCCTGCATCGACTTCCGGTACCTCTCCGACGCCCTGACCCCCGAGGAGGCCCTCGACATCCTGGAGGCCAACCGACCCACCCGGGCGGAGCGGGTGGCGGAGCTGGAAGAGACCGGCTTCCCCGCCTACACCACCTCGGTGGGCTGGCTGGGTTATCCCGACGCGGAGATCCGGCGCCGCTGCCGGGAGGCCCGGGCGCAGGGATGGTCGGGCTACAAGATGAAGGTGGGGGGCGACCTGGAGGACGACGTGCGCCGGGCTGCCATCGTCCGGGAGGAGATCGGCGGGGATGCGCTGCTCATGATGGACGCCAACCAGCGTTGGGACGTCTCCGAGGCGATCGCCTGGATGGAGGAGCTGGCCCCCTTCGACCCCTACTGGATCGAGGAGCCCACCAGCCCGGACGACATCCTGGGGCACGCCGAGATCGCCCGGGCGGTCCATCCCATCAGGGTGGCCACCGGCGAGCACGTCCACAACCGGGTGATGTTCAAGCAGTTCCTCCAGGCCGGGGCCCTGGACGTCTGCCAGGTGGACGCCTGCCGGCTGGGCGGGGTCAACGAGGTCCTGGCGGTGCTGCTGATGGCCGCCAAGTTCGGCGTTCCGGTCTGCCCGCACGCGGGAGGGGTCGGCCTGTGCGAGCTCGTCCAGCACCTGTCGATCTTCGACTACGTGTGCGTATCCGCCGACCTGAAGGGCCGGATGATCGAGTACGTCGACCACCTGCACGAGCACTTCCTCGACCCGGTGGTGGTCGAGGACGGGCACTACCGCCTCCCCACCCGGCCCGGATACAGCGCCGAGATGGAGCACGCTTCGCTGGAGCGCTACGCCTTCCCCCACGGGGAGGAGTGGCGGCACGAGGAGGCGGCGGGAGCCGCCCGATCCGAGGATATCCATGCCTGACCAGTCGGACCAACCGAGAGGAGGAGACCCATGAGCGCACGGCCGTTTCCCGTCTGGGCGGTCTGGGCCGCCGGCCTGATCCTGGTGCTGGGCGCCTGCGCCCCCGCCACCGAGACCGCCGAGACCGCGGCCCCGGAGACCACCGAGCCGCCCGAGGTGACCGAAACCACCGAAGCGCCCGAGACCGCCGAGGAGGGCCAGAGGCACGCCGGGGTGGAGGTGAACGTGCTGACCTTCACCGGGCCCCAGATCGCCGAGCCTCTCCAGCGACGGGCTCCCGACTTCGAGGCCCTCACCGGGGCGAGGATCAACGTGGTCACCGTCCCCTTCTCCGACCTCTACCAGAAGATCCTCACCGATCTGGCCACGGGGACGAACAGCTTCCACGCCTTCGTCTTCGCTCCGCAGTGGATGGGTGACTACGTGACGCCCGGATACCTGGAGGACCTCACCGACCGGGTGACCGCCGACCAGGAGCTGCAGTGGGATGACATCGCTCCCTTCTTCCGCGACTTCAGTGCCACCTACGGCGGGCGGGTCTACACCATCCCGCTGGACGGCGACTTCCAGATGGTCTACTACCGGAGCGACCTCCTCGAGCAGGACGGCCTGGAGCCGCCGGTCACCTGGGACGACTACCTGGCGATCGCCGAGCGCTATCACGGCCAGGACCTGAACGAGGACGGGCAGGGCGACTACGGCTCCTGCATCGCCAAGAAGCGGGCCGCCCAGTCCTACTGGATGGTCTGGTCGGTGGCCGGCGGCTTCCTGCAGGCGGAGGGCACCCAGCAGGGATCCTTCTTCGACGTGGACACCATGGCGCCGGTGGTCAACAACGAGGCATTCGCGGCGGCGCTGGACATCTACAGCGCCACCACCCAGTACGGGCCGCCCGACGAGCTCAACCTGGACGTGGGCGACACCCGGGGCCTGTTCACCTCGGGCCGTTGCGCCCTCTCCATCGACTGGGGGGACATCGGCACCCTGGCCATCGACCCGGAGACCTCGGTCGTGCAGGACAAGGTCGGGGCGGTGATCCTCCCCGGCACCCGCCGGGTCCTCGACCGGGCCAGCGGACAGCTGGTGGACTGTGACGACACCACCTGCCCGCACGCCGTCGACGGGGTCAACCACGCTCCCTACGCCGCGTTCGGCGGCTGGTCGGGCGCCATCAACGCGGCGGTCGATCAATCGATCAAGGACGCCGCCTACGACTTCCTGTCGTACATGAGCGCACCGGAGCAGGCCAACGTGGACGTGACGATCGGCGTCACCGGGTTCAACCCCTACCGCACCTCGCAGTTCGAGAACATCGACCTGTGGGTGGAGGCCGGGATGAGTGAGGAGGCCGCCCAGAACTACCTGGGCGCCATCCGGGACAGCCTGGAGAGCCCCAACATGATCCTCGACCTGCGGATCCCGAAGACCGCCCAGTACCAGGGGGTGGTCCTCGACACGGCCATCGCCCAGTTCCTGGCCGGCGAGATCAGCCGCGACGAGGCCATGGCGCAGATCGAGACCGGCTGGAACGAGATCACCGACGCCGAGGGCAGGGATACCCAACAGGAGGCTTACGCCACTAGCTTGAGCATCGAGCGGTAAGAGGGAGACGAGCTTGACAGAGGCGGCTCGAGGCCGGACCGCACCCAGGCCCCGCCTCGAGATCCAGCCGGCCATGAGGGCGCGGCCCGGAGCCCACCAGGAGCGGGTGGCCCGGGCCGTCTTCCTCTGGCCAGCCCTGCTGGTCATCCTCCTCCTGTCCATCTTCCCCCTGCTGGCCTCGCTCTACCTGAGCCTGTCCCGGCTCCAGTTCGTGCCGGGGGGATTCGAGCTCGATTTCGTGGGGCTCCGGAACTTCCGCACCCTCATCCTCGGGAGCGAGAAGACCCACTTCCTGGGGGTGCTGCGCCCGCTGACGGCGGCCGGCTGGGTCTCCTTCGGAGCCGTCTGCGGCCTGCTCGGATGGGGCCTGCTGCGGTCCTGGCGGGCGGGCATCCGGGGATCGGGCCTGGTCCTGCGGATGCTGGGGGCCCTGGCGGCGGCCGGCACCGCCTGGATCCTGGGACAGGCGCTGCTCAGCCGGGGGGGTCGGCCGGGGACGGTGGTGGTGACCCTCTTCTACGTCTTCGTGGGGGTGGGGATCCAGTTCGTCCTCGGGCTGGGGCTGGCCTACCTGGTCACCCTCAGCCTCCCCGGCCAGCGATTCTTCCGGGTGGCCTTCCTCCTGCCCATGATGATCACCCCGGTGGGCGTCGCCTACATGTTCCGGATGCTCACCGACACCTCCAAGGGCCCCTTCCAGCCGATCTGGCAGCTGCTCGGCCTGAGCGGCTTTTCCTGGGTGAACCATCCCTGGGGGGCCCGGCTGGCCGTCCTGATCGGGGATACCTGGCAGTGGACCCCCTTCATGTTCATCGTCCTCCTGGCGGCTCTCGAGGCGCAGGACCTGGACACGATCGAAGCGGCCCGAGTGGACGGAGCCAACCGGTGGCAGGTGTTCCGGCATATCACGCTCCCGGGCATCCTGCCGGTGGCCACCACCGTCATCCTCATCCGGCTCATCGAAGCCTTCAAGATCATCGACCTGCCCAACGTCCTCACCAACGGCGGGCCGGGCACGGCCACCGAGTCCCTCACCCTGCACGCCTACGTCCGCTGGAGGGCGCTCGACCTGGGCCAGTCGGCGGCGGTGGCCTATGCCCTGTTGGTGCTGGTCTCGGTGGTGACGGTGGTGTACGTCAACATGGTCCGGCGACGGGTCACGGAGGCCTGAGCGATGCGGTCTTCGCACCTCCAAGTTCCGACTCCCGGGTGGCGGAACCCGCTCCGGCGACGCTTCTTGGGCGATCTCTCCCCGGGAGGCAAGGTGGTCGCCTACGCCATCCTGGGGATCTGGTCGTTCATCGTGCTCTTTCCCCTCTACTGGGTGGCGGTGACCTCCCTGAAGCTCCCGGTGCAGGTCAACACCGGGCCCCTCTTCATGCCCTTGCTCGATTACGAGCCCTCCGGGCACGCCTGGCGCTACATCTTCGTCGACCTGCGCAACGACACCCTCCGTCCCTACGTCAACACCGTCATCGTGGCGCTGGTCAGCTCGGTGATCGCCCTGATCCTCGGATCAGCGGCCGCCTACGGCCTCACCCGGTTCCCCTACCGCCCCCGGATCGGGGTCATCCTGCTGGCGGTGGGGTGCGTCCTCCTGGCCGCGGTGGCCACCCTGCTGGGGGTCCCCCTCCTGCTGGCCCTGGTGGTGGCGGTCGTCTGCTTCGGGCTGCTGAGGGGGACGATCGGCCGGCGCTTCCGACGGCACATGACCAATCGCGACGTGGCGCTCTTCGTGATCTCCCAGCGGATCCTGCCGCCGGTGGCGGTGGTCATCCCCATCTACATCCTCTTCCAGCGCGTCGGGCTGCTCGACACCCGGACGGCCCTGATCACCACCTATATGGCCACCAACCTCCCCATCGCCGTGTGGCTCATGCGGGACTACTTCCTCTCCATCCCCTGGGAGCTGGAGGAGTCGGCCGCGGTGGACGGGGCCTCGGTCTACCAGACCTTCCGCTCGATCATCCTCCCCATCTCGGTTCCGGGGCTGGTGGCCACCTTCCTGTTCGTGCTGGTCTTCGCATGGAACGAGTACCTCCTGGCACTCTTCCTCTCGGCGGCCAACGCTCAGACCATGCCCCTGCTGGTGGCCGCCCAGAACGCCACTCGAGGGCCCCAGTGGTGGTACATGTCGGTGCTCATCCTCATCATGATCGTCCCGGTGATCCTCCTGGCCATCGCCCTGGAACGCATCATCGCCAAGGGCCTCCTGGTCGGGGCCGTCAAGGGATGAACACCTCCTCCCGGCCCGAGCGAACCGGGCATCGCTCCCAGGGTCGACCCGGCGGGCGAGCGGGCCGCTCCCGAGAAGGGAGAGGGGGCATGGGCAGTCCCCAGCTCAGCCTGCCCGCCGGAATCCAGCTCTCCCCGGCGAACCCTTGGGGACCCCGATGAGCTCCCCGGAGCGCTTCCTCGTCACGGGCGCCATGGGTTGCATCGGGTCCTGGGTGATCCGACTGCTCCTCGAGGAAGGGACCGAGGTGGTGGCCTTCGACCTCTCCGACGATCGACGCCGGCCGCGCCTCCTGGTCTCCGACGGGCAGCTGGACGAGGTCGCCTTCCTGCGAGGGGACATCACCGACACGGAGGGGGTAAGCGAGACGATCCGGCAGCGGCGGATCTCCCACGTCATCCACCTGGCGGCGCTCCAGGTCCCCTTCTGCCGGGCCGATCCGGTGGGCGGTGCCCGGGTGAACGTGGTGGGAACCCTCAACGTGTTTGAGGCCGTCCGGGCGCTGGACCGCCCGGTGGGGATCACCTACGCCAGCTCCGTAGCGGTCTTCGGTCCTGCCGACGGTTACCCGGACGGCAGGGTGGGCGACGACTCCCCCACCGCCCCCACCACCCTCTACGGCGCCTACAAGCAGGCCAACGAGTGGACCGCTCGCATCTACGCCCAGGACTACGGGATCGGATCGGTGGGCCTGCGGCCGGCCATCGTGTATGGGGTGGGTCGCGACCAGGGCCTCACCTCCGGGGCCACCAAGGCGATGCTGGCGGCGGCCGCCGGACGCCCCTTCCACATCCCGCATGGGGGGAGGTCGGTGTTCCAGTACGCCCCCGACGTGGCCCGCCTCTTCATCACCGCGGCGAGGAGCCGGCCCCCGGGAGCGGAGGTGCTCAACGTCGGGGGATCCCACGTCGACGTCGCCGAGGTGGTGGCCGCCATCGAGAAGGCGGTACCGGACGCGCGGATCACCCACGAGGAGACCCCCCTGTCGTTCCCGGAGGGGATGGATGCCGCCGGCGCCGAGGGGCTGCTCGGCCCGGTCACCTACACGCCCCTCTCGGAGGGGGTGGGGGAGACCATCGAACAGTTCCAACGGTTGCTCGAGCAGGGTGTGGTCGCTCCGGAGATCGACTGACTGACATCTGACCCCGTTTGGGCATGGAACAGCGGTAAGGGGCCATCGCAAATTCGACTGACCTTCGCCCGAGACCATTTCATCCGTTCCATCTCCACCTCGACGATGTCGTCGGGCTCGACCTTGGAGCGCAGCTCCTCAGTGGATGTTGGCCTCGACCGGAGGAAGCGCTCCCTCAGGAGAGCTCGGGGCGAACAACCCGAGCCGGCCGCACCGGCTCGGGGAACCCCTTGAGCGTCAGAGGACCGCAGTCCTCGAAGCGAAGCCCTTCCCCGCCGCCAGCTCGCGGACCGAGTTGGACACCCACACCTCGCCGGGAGTGGCGGCGCCGCAGATCCGAGCAGCCAGCTGGACCGTCACCCCGAACAGATCCCCCGCCTCGGCGACCGGCTCCCCGGCGGCCAGGCCGACGCGGACTCGCACCGCCCGATCTCCCGCCTTCTGCTCGGCCAGCCTCTCCTGCACCCTCAGCGCTGCGGCGATGGCGCGGGACACCGAGTCAAAGGAGGCCATGATCCCGTCCCCCGTGTGCTTCACCTCTCGTCCGTCCTGGTCGTCCAGGCACTGCCGCACGATCCGGTCGTGGGTGGTGAGCAGCCGCATGGAGCCGTCATCGCCCAGCTCCTGGGTCAAGAGGGTCGAATCGACGATGTCGGTGAACATCACCGTCCGGACCGCCGCGCCCACGATCCTCTCGGGGGGCCATCCCTCCGCCGCCCGTCCCAGGAGGCGCTCCACCTCCCGCTCCCCGTGCGACTTGGCGTGCACCGTCTGGGCGACCTCGGCGTTCGGTGCGTGGACCAGACAGAACGCTCGCTGCCCGTTGGTAGTCGAACCAGTAGGTAATGTAACGGACGCCGTAGCTCTCCTGGATCTCGAGGAGCAGCTCGAGGATGGCGGCTGGAACTGCCAGACCGAATGGGGATCGAGGCGCTCGTCCTTCCACACCACCATCTCGGTCCTGGAGGGACTCCTCGAGTACGAGCGGGCCGGCGGGAACGGGGCCGGCGACGCCAGGGCGGCCCGTCTTCCCGGTGAGGAGTACCTGCTGGCCCGGCGCATGTCCCGCTCCCTCCGCACCGGGGAGGTGGTCAACCCGCGTTGGACCCTCTTCTCCTTTCCCCCCCGCTGGCAATACGACGTCCTGCGAGGCCTCGACCACCTCCGGGATGCGGGCGCCGTCCCCGAGGACCGTTGCCGGGAGGCGATCGAGCTGGTGGAGCGCAAGCGGCGGAAGGACGGGCGCTGGACGCTCCAGAACCCCCACAGGGGCAAGGAGCACTTCGCCATGGAGCCCGCCGCCGGGAAGCCCAGCCGCTGGAACACCCTGCGGGCCCTGCGGGTGCTCCGCTCGTTTCGAGGAGAGTCACCGGCCCGGTGAGATCCCTGGCGGCCCCTCAGCCGCCCCCGGCGACTCCACCGCCAGGCTCGCTCCCTGGTGCAGCAGGGTCTCCTGGAGCAGCGAGACCGAGACCCTCCGGGGCGTGGTGCCCTCCCGGGCGGCCAGCGCCGCGCAGGCCCCGGCCGCCTGGCCGGTGACCATCGAAGTGGGCATCACACGGTACGAGGAGTGGGCCTCGTGAGTCCCGGAGATGTCAGGTGAGGATGGCCTCGTCGCCGGTATTGAAGCTCCCGTACGAGCCGGAGATCC
>JALYHC010000089.1 GCA_030776765.1 Actinomycetota bacterium
TCCTCAACCTGCTGCGCGCCCTGCAGAGCGACTTCGGGCTGACGCTGATCTTCATCGCCCACGATCTTTCGGTCGTCCGGCACATGTGCGACCGGATCGCCGTCATGTACCTGGGCAAGATCGTCGAGCTGGCGGAGACCGAGGAGCTGCTGGCCAACCCGCTGCACCCCTACACCAGGGCGTTGCTGGCAGCAGTGCCGGTGCCCGACCCCAGCTATCAGCGTCCCGAGCCCGACATCAAAGGCGGGATCAGCAAGGCCATCAACCCGGCACCGGTATGCAGGTTCATCGAGCGGTGCCCCTGGGCCACCGACGTCTGCCACGCCAACTCGCACCCACCGCTCGAGGACAAGGGCAACCAGCACTACGTGGCCTGCTACCTGGTGGACCAGGGAGCCGCGTAGTCTTCTCCCTCCCCCGCTGGCGGGGGAGGGCTGGGGTGGGGGTGTCTTCTCCCTCCCCCGCTTGCGGGGGAGGGCTGGGGTAGGGGTCTTTGAGTCTTGGCGTGCCGTAGCAGAAGAGGGGAGGGAGAAGACGATGCTGACCCTTCCCAACCTCGTGTCGCTGGCCCGCCTGGTGGCGATTCCCTGGTTCCTGTGGCTGCTCCTGGCCGAGGGGGACGCCCTCCGGGCCGCCCTGGTCCTGGCGGTGATCGGGGCCACCGACTGGGTGGACGGGTGGTTGGCCCGGGGTTTGCGCCAGGTGAGCGAGCTGGGCAAGTTGCTCGATCCGCTGGCCGACCGGGCGGCCATCGCCGCGGCAGTATTGGGTGGCTGGGCGGCCGGGGTGGTGCCCGAGATCCTGGCCATCGTCCTGGTCATCCGGGAAGGAGCGGTGGCCCTGGTCTCTCTGTGGCTGGCGCTGCGCCGCCTCCCCAAGCTGCCGGTCCGGTACCTGGGCAAGGCGGCCACCATGCTGCTGTACGTCTCCATCCCGGCCTTCTACCTGGCCGCCGCCGGGATAGCCGCCGCTCTCCTCACCGGCATCGCTTGGGTGAGCGGAGCGATCGGGGCCCTTCTCTACTACCTGGTCCTGGAGCAGTACCGGAGGGACATCCGCAGCCGCCTGGCAGGGACCTGAGGGCCTCATTATGCTCTCGCCAGCATCGGCCCCAGTGGAGCAGGGAGAAGCATGACCACACCAGACGACCGCCGGTATACGGAGGAGCACGAGTGGGCCCTGGTGGAGGGGGGCAACCGGGTGCGGGTGGGGATCACCGACTACGCGCAAGACGCGCTGGGCGACGTGGTGTACGTCGAGCTCCCCGAGGTGGGGCGGGAGGTTCGCCAGGGTGAGGCGTTCGCCGAGGTCGAGTCGACCAAATCGGTATCCGAGGTGTACGCGCCGGTGGCCGGACGGGTGGTGGAGGTCAACGACGCCCTCGGGGAGTCTCCGGACCTGGTCAACTCCGGTCCCTATGGCGAGGGCTGGTTCGCGGTGATCGAGGCCTCCGATCCCACCCAGGTGGAGACCTTGCTGGATGCGGCCGGCTACCAGGAGATGATCGCCTAGCCGAAGGTACCCTCGGGCCGAGGTCGCGCCTGGGCCGGCCCAACTACGATGCCACCATGCGCTGCCCCCAGTGCCAGGCCGAGCTGCCGGTCGATGCTTCCTTCTGCCCCAACTGTGGGCTGGAGGTCGAGCACGAGCCGACCATCACCTACGTGCCCTTGCAGACCGAACCGCCCCACGCGTCCCTCCCCACGGAACAGGCGGCCCACCTGGATGTGGAGGGCTTTGCCCTGGTGTTGGCGAAGGGGCCCCGCAGCGGCATCACCTGGGTCTTGCCGGCCGGGCTGACCACCGTGGGGCGCCACCCCGACAACGACATCTTCCTGGACGACATCACCGTCTCCCGCCACCACTGCCGGTTCGTCTCCGGGCCCGACGGGCTGGAGGTGGAGGACTCGGGGTCGACCAACGGGACGTACGTGAACGGAGACCGCGCCGACCGCGCCCGGCTGAGCCCCGGGGACGAGGTGATCATCGGCAAGTTCCACCTGATCGTTGCGCGAGGCGATGCCTGAAGAGCGGGCTCGCACGATCGGCGAGGTCATCAACCTGCTCAAGCCGGAGTTTCCTGACATCACCGTCTCCAAAGTCCGCTTCCTGGAGGCCGAAGGCCTCGTCAAGCCCCACCGCAGCCAGTCGGGCTATCGACAGTTCGGGGAAGCCGACGTGCAGCGCCTGCGCTACATCCTGCAACAGCAGCGCGATCACTTCCTACCGCTCAAGGTCATCAAGTCCAGGCTGACCGCTTGGGAACGGGGGGAGAGTTCCATTGCCTCTCCTCGACCGGGACCCCCTCCGGATGCCTATTTCTCGGGTACCGGGCTGTCGATGTCCCGCAGCGAGCTCACCCGGGCGAGCGGTCTCTCGCGCGACCAGATGACCGGCCTGATGGAGCACGGGGTGCTGCAGCCGACGACGCTGGACGACGGGGGCGAGGTGTTCCGGGAAGAGGACCTGGTAGTGGCCCGCGAGGCGCAGCGCCTACTGAGCTACGGGCTGGAACCGCGCCACGTGCGCAGCCTCCGGCTGTCCGTGGAGCGGGAGGCGGATCTCCTGGCCCATCTCACTGCCCCGCTCCTGCGCCATCGCAACCCGGAGACCCATCAACGAGCGGCCGAGACGCTGGCAGGCTGCGCCGAAGCGATCCGCAACCTGCAGGCGGCCCTGCTGCGCAGGGAGCTGCGAGACCTCCTGGAGCGCTGAGTGAAGGTTGCTCTCGTCCCCCTCCTCCTGGCGCTCACGCTCGCCGGCAGCCCCGTTGCGGCCGCAAGCACCACCCCATCCTCAGCGGCGACAGATGAGCCCACCTCCGGGCCGCAGCCGGCCCAGTTCCAGACCTCACCCCCACAACTCAGCGCCGAGTCGTGGATCCTGTACGACGAAACCTTCGACCGCCGGTTGGGCAGCCGCCAGCCGGACGAGCGCCGGGCCATCGCCTCTACCACCAAGATGATGACCGCTCTGGTGGTGCTGGAGCACGCTTCCTTGGAGGAGTGGACTGTGGTGAGCGAGCGGGCGGCGGCGGTGGGGGAGGCGGAGATCGGCCTAGTGGCCGGCGAGAGGTTGACGGTGGAAGACCTGCTGGTAGCGCTGCTGGTCGACTCGGCCAACGATGCCGCCACGGCGCTGGCCGAGCACGTGGGGGGAACGGTGGAGCGCTTCGTGGGGCTGATGAACCTGCAGGCTCGAGAGCTGGGCCTGTACAACACGAGGTTCGCCAACCCGCATGGGCTCGACGAGCCGGGACACTACAGCACTGCCGCTGACCTGCTCACACTCGCCCGGGCCGGCATGGCCTACCCGGTCTTCGCCGACCTGGTGAGGACGCCTCTGGCACCCTTCCCGGCCGACCCACTGGGCCATTCGAGGAGGGCCCGTACCACCAACACCCTGCTGCGCAGCTACCCGGGTGCTTTCGGCATCAAGACCGGATTCACCGCCGAGGCGGGGCTGGCCCTGGTCGCCGGAGCAGACCGCGACGGGCGGCGCCTGTACTCGGTGGTGCTCGGCTCTGAGGACCACTTTGCCGACACGGCGGCCTTGCTGGAGTACGGGTTCTCCGCCTTCGGGCCGGTGGAGGTCTTCACCAGCGGCACCTCCTATGCCACCCAGCGGGTGGGGGAGTTGGTGGGCGAGTTGCTGGCCGCCGAGGAATCGACGGTCTTCCTGGCCAGCCAGGATGCCGACGAGATCGAGCTACGGCCCTCCCTCCACCAAGGGGCGGCGCAGATGAGCGCCTTCCTGGATGGCGAGCAGGTGGCCTCTGTCCCTCTCCGGAGCGCCCGCCCGCCGACCCTCCCGTCCACACGGGAAGCCGCCGCCTGGGCCAGCCGCTACTGGGAGTGGCTGTGGGGGACCGGATGAGCGAGGTGTTCGTGGAGGCGATCGACCGGTCCTCCATCGCTTCCCGGGTGGCCGAGCTGGGCCGGCAGCTGGCCGAGGACTACGACGCACGAGAGCCGGTCCTGGTGGCGGTGCTGCACGGAGCGCTGCCATTCGTGGCCGACCTGGTCCGCCACCTGTCCCCCATGGTGGAAGTGGACTTCCTGGCCCTGAGCCGGTTCGGACAGGGAGGCCGAGTGCGCATCGCCATGGACACGGCCGTCCCTCTCGACGGGCGCCACGTGATCCTGGTGGAGGACATCGTCGACACGGGGCTGACGCTCGCCTACGTCAGGCGGCTGCTGGAGGCCCGGCAGGTGGAGTCGCTGCGCACCGCCGCCCTGGTCGACAAGGCCCCCCGACGCATCGTCGACGTCCCCCTCGAGTACCGCGGCTTCGAGGTGGGCGACGAGTTCCTGCTGGGATACGGGCTGGACTGGGAGGGCAAGTACCGCAACCTCTCCTCCATCTGGGCGGTCCTCGATCTGGCCGCCTTCCAGCGCGACCCGGGGGCCCTGGCGCGGAGGGTGTTCAACGGTTCCAGTGATAACCTGGGCCCATGAGCGAGGCCGTCCCCATGGAGCTGGTCGGGGTTCGCATCGAGCTGCCCACCAACCAGCCGATCGTGCTGCTGCGGGAGGCGGGCGGCACACGGTTTCTCCCCATCTGGATCGGAGCGGTAGAGGCGACGGCCATCGCCTATGCCCTGGAAGGGGTGAAGCCGCAACGGCCCCTGACACATGACCTGCTCAAGGCGATTACCGAGTCGCTGGGCGCCCACGTGGAGCGGGTGGTGGTGACCGAGCTGCGCAGCGGCATCTACTTCGCCGACCTGGTCTTCAGCCAGGACGGCAAGGAAGTGCACGTCTCCTCCCGCCCCTCCGACGCCATCGCCCTGGCGGCCCGTTCCGATGCCCCCCTGTTTGCTGCCCAGGAGGTGCTGGAAGAAGCAGGGGTGGAGATCCGCGACGACGACGAGGAGGCGGAGGTGGAGCGCTTCCGGGAGTTCCTCGAGCAGATCACCCCCGAGGACTTCCACGAAGGCGGCTGAGCCGTGACCGACATCGAGGAGACGGCGCTTCCCGGGGTCGGCCTGCGGTACGAGTTCCTCAGCAAGGACGGGGAACGGGTGGGGGTGATCCATCACCGCACCGGGCGACGCGAGCTGTTCATCGCCGAGGCCAGCGACCCCGACGCTTGCCGGGAAAGCCTGAGGCTCGACGAGGACGAGAGCCGCACCCTGGCAGAGCTGCTGGGAGGCTCGCGGATCATCGAGCACCTCACCGACCTGCAGCAGAGCGTGGAAGGTCTGGCCATCGACTGGTTGTCGATCGGCGGCGGCTCTCCCTACTCCGGCCGTAGCATCGGCGACACTCGGGTCCGCACTCGGACCGGAGTGTCGGTGGTGGCGGTGCTGCGAGGAGAGGACGCCTTTCCCGCCCCCGGGCCGGGCTTCCGGCTCGAGGGAGGAGACGTCCTGGTGGTGGTGGGCACATCGGAGGGTATCGAGGCGGTTTCCGAGCTGCTGCGCACCGGCTGAGCCCTGTGCGGGGCTCCCTCTTTCTGGAGCTGGGCGGGGTCATCGTCGCCCTGGCCGTGCTGGCCCGCATCGCCGGGCGCTTCGGGTTCTCCCCGATCCCGCTGTACCTGCTCTCCGGCTTGGCGGTGGGAGAGGGAGGCCTGCTGCCGGTGGTCACCGCCCAGGGGTTCATCGAAGTCGGGGGCGAGATCGGGGTCATCTTGCTGCTGCTCATGCTCGGCCTGGAGTACTCGGCCGACGAGCTGGTAGGCAACCTGGTGGCCGCGACTCCCGCCGGCCTGGTGGACCTGGTGCTGAACTTCCTCCCCGGGCTGGCCGCCGGCCTGCTGTTCGGCTGGGGCGTGCTTCCGGCGGTCTTCCTGGGGGGAGTGACCTACATCTCCTCATCCGGCGTGACGGCCAAGCTGCTGGGGGACCTCGGCTGGCTGGGGAACCGTGAGACCCCCATCGTGCTCTCCATCCTGGTCCTCGAAGACCTGGTGATGGCGCTCTATCTCCCCCTGCTGGCCGCCCTGTTGGTGGCCGGTGGACTGCTGGCGGGGGCCACCTCGGTGGTCCTGGCGCTGGTCGGCGTGGCCGGCGTCCTGGTCCTGGCGCTTCGCCACGGCGAGACGCTGAGCCGAGCAGTGTTCAGCCGATCGGACGAGGCCTTGCTGCTCACCATCCTGGGCACCACCTTGCTGGTGGCAGGGCTGGCCGAGCGGTTGCAGGTGTCGGCGGCGGTGGGAGCCTTTCTGGTGGGGATCGGCCTGTCCGGCCAGTCCGCCGACCGGGCGCGGACACTGCTCACGCCGCTGCGGGACCTGTTCGCTGCCGTGTTCTTCTTCTTCTTCGGGCTGCGGGTGGACCCCGCCTCCATCCCCCAGGTGGCCGGGGCGGCCCTGGCGCTGGGGCTGGCCACCGCCGCCACCAAGCTGCTCACCGGCTGGTGGGCCGCCCGGCGCCGGGGGGTGGGCCCGCGAGGGGCGGTGCGGGCGGGAGCGACGCTGGTGGCCCGCGGTGAGTTCTCCCTGATCATCGCCGGACTGGGAGTGGCGGCCGGGGTGCACTCCGAGCTGGGCCCGCTGGCGGCCGGCTACGTGATCCTGATGGCCGTGGCCGGCCCCATCTTGGCCCGCGTGGCCGACCCACTGGTGCTGGCCTGGCAGCGGCGCGCCCAGGCCGTCGCCTGAGGACCGGGCGGACGGTTATCGTTCCCCGCGTGGAGGCAACCACCCGGCCTTCGAGCCGCTTGGCCTCATGAGCCCGGGCCATCGGGTCCTGGCGGCCGGGGTCTTCCTGATCCTCATCTTCGCCGGCTCCACCCTCGGCTACATGCTCATCGAGGGCGTCACGCTGGCCGACGCGGTCTTCATGACCGTCATCACCATCTCGACGGTGGGCTACCAGAAGGAATTCGAGCTCTCCCGGACCGGGGAGCTCTTCACGGTGGTCATCATCCTCCTGGGGGTGGGCACCACCATTTACACTGCCGGGGCCGCCCTCGAGCTGGGGATCGAGAACTTCTTCGGAGGAAGGCGAAGGAAGCTCAAGATGGCACGGGCGATCGAAGAGCTGCGGGACCACTACATCGTCTGCGGCTTCGGGAGGGTGGGCAGTCACACCTGGGAACGGATCGCCAGTGCCGGGGCACCTGTGGTGGTCATCGAAGCTGACCCGCAACGGGTCGAGGAAGCCGCCGAAGCCGGGGCGTTGGTGGTGGAGGGCGACGCCACCCACGACGAGGTGCTCGCCGAGGCCGGTCTGGCCAGTGCCAAGGCGCTGGTGGCTTGCGTGCGCAGCGACTCGGACAACCTGGTGATCGTGCTCTCCGCCAAGGCTCGGCGCCGCGACCTGATGGTGCTCTCCCGGGCCACCGATGCCCAGTCGGAGAGCAAGCTGCGCCTGGCGGGGGCCGACCGGGTGGTGGCCCCGCTCGTGCAGGGCGCCCAGCGGCTGGCCGACCTGGCCCTGCAGCCGGCCCTGGCTGAGTTCCTGGACTTGGTGCTGAAGGGGAACCTGGTGGAGTTCCGGGTCGAGCAGCTTCCCCTCTCCGAGAGCTGCCCGCTCAACGGCGCCTCCCTGCGGGAAGCCGGTATCCGGGAGCGCTCGGGCGCCCTGGTGCTGGCCATCGAGGATATCGACGGCCGCCTGATCCTCAACCCCGATCCGGACGTGGTGCTCAAGCCCGGCCAGGTGGTGGTGGGCATCGGCACCGCCGACCAGGTGGACCGGCTGGAGCGGCTGGTCAACGGCGAGCGGATGTAAGGGCCGGGCGCTACCCGTGACCTACTGGGGATTGCGCCTTGGCGTGCGGCGAGCCCCCCCAGCGCTTGGCTGCATCAGCTTCCGCCCAAGGGGCTTATCCACAGATTGTTGACATGTCCTGCCGGCTCGGGTAGGTTCCCCTGCCAGGAATTACGGGCGTGTAAGCTATCACCTGAGCCGAGGAGGAAGACGTGGCGGAGCAGGGATATCGGGCCCCACAGGTGTGCCGGCTGGTGGGCATCACCTATCGGCAACTGGACTACTGGGCCCGCACCGGGCTGCTCGTCCCCTCCATCCACGCTGCCCAGGGATCCGGCTCCCAGCGCCGCTACTCGTTCCAGGACATCGTGCAGCTTCGGGTGATCAAGAGCCTGCTGGATGCTGGCATGAGCTTGAAGAAGATCCGCCAGGCCATGGACATCCTCCGGGACAGGTTGGAGAGCGACACCCCGCTCGCCGACGTCACCCTGCTCTCGGACGGGCAGACCATTTACGCCGCCCACACCCCGGACGAGGTGGTGGACGTGCTGGCTCGAGGCCAGGGCGTGTTCGCGATCGCAGTGGGACCGGTGCAGCGCGAGCTGGAGGGCGAGATCCTGCACCTCTTCCCGGAAGAGGAAGCCGCTCAGGGGGCAGCCGAGGCTTCCACTCCCGCCGCAGCGGAGGCGCAGGCGACCTGAGCACCGAGTTCGACCGGGACCTCGACCGATCTCCCGCAGACCTCGTCAACTTCGCCCACAACAGTGAGCGACAGTTCGCTCGCCTGCTCGATTTCTACGACATCGCCTGGGAGTACGAGCCTCGCTCGTTCCCCATCGCCTGGAACCGGCGCGGCCATCCCACCGAGTTCTTCACCCCCGACTTCTACCTGCCGGAAGAGGGCATCTACCTCGAGATCACCA
>JALYHC010000090.1 GCA_030776765.1 Actinomycetota bacterium
GCTTGGCGCGGCTCTTCGGAGAGTTCGACCTGGTCGGTCGGCTGCCCGCCCTCCGTGCCCCGGCACCCGAGGTGCTGGTCTACCGGCCACCCAACCGACGGGCTGCCAGCCGCCTGGCCGCTTTCCCACGGCTCAGCTGGCTGGAGGCGGCTCCGGACCTCTGGCTCTCCCATGACGGCGACCACCTCCTCCTGGCGCCCATCGATCCCCTGCTGCTGCAGAACCTGACCCGAGGGATCTGAGGCGGGCGCCGCGCCTGTCCTGGACCTCTGGAGCGGCCTACTGTCGCTTCCATGGAGAGCCATCGAGTGAGCCAGGGTCGTCCCATTCGCCTGCTTCGAGAGTCTTTCCCCGACCGGCCCGGCCTGGACACGGCTGTCTCCCGAGTCCTCCTCCAGAGGGCCTCCCGGGGCGAGGTTGGGGAGACGCTGCGCATCCACCGCCCCGGCGCCATCGTGGCCTTTGGGCGTCAGGACGTGGTGAGCGACGGCTACCCGGAGGCGGTGGCCGCCGCGCGGCGAGGTGGCTTCCAGGCCGTGGAGCGGCTGGCGGGTGGGCGGGCGGCGGTCTTCCATGAGGACACCGTTGCCTTCTCCTGGTGCATCCCCGAGGAGGAGCCCCGCCAGAGCATTCAGAGGCGCTTCCTGGATCTGGGCGAGGTGGTGCTGGCCGCCCTGAAGGCTCTTGGGGTGGACGCCCGCCCCGGCCAGGTGCCCGGGGAGTACTGCCCGGGAACCTACAGCGTGAACGCACGAGGCCAGAAGAAGATCATGGGCGTGGGCCAGCGCCTGGCACAGCGATCGGCGCATGTGGGAGGGGTGGTGGTGGTGAGGGGCAGCGAGCGGGTGCGGAAGATCCTCGTCCCGGTCTATGCGGCCCTTGGGGTCGATTGGGACGAGCGGACGGTGGGGAGCATCGAGGACGAGGTGGGCCCCATCGGCTACCAGGCGGCCGAGCAAGCCCTGCTCGACGAGTTCGCTGCCCGCTTTCACCTCGAGGAGGGGCACCTCGATCAGGCGACCCTGGAGCTGGCGCGGAGCCTCGAGCCCCACCATCTGTCGCCCGGCTAGGCCTCGCCCACCCCTACCCGGATGGTGTGGTAGCCGGTGGCCCCGTCGGGGCGGGGCGGCGTCGGCTCGGCAGTCTGCGTCTGTCCGGTGCCATCGGTGGCCCTCACTCGGATGAGGTGCTCGCCAGGAGTGGCCTCCCACTCGTGCACCCACTGGCGCCAGGTGTCCTCGCTCAAGGCCTCGGCCAGCTGGGCCTCCTCCCAGGGGCCCTGGTCCACCTGCACCTCCACCCTGCTGATCCCCAGGTTGGGTGCCCAAGCGACCCCGGCCACCGCCTGCGGCCCGGGAGCAAGCGTGGAACTGGGGCGGGGCACGTCGATGCGGGACTGGGTCTTGATGGGCGCCTCCTTGGCCCAGCCGCGCGGCACCCAATAGGCGTCGAAGGCTTCCCAGGTGGTGAGCTCGATCTCCGACAGCCACTTCGTGGCCGACACGTAACCGTAGAGGCCGGAGACCACCAAGCGAGCCGGAAAGCCGTGCTGGGTCGGGAGTGGCTCCCCGTTCATGCCCACCGTCACCAAGGCCTCCCGACCGTCAAAGGCCGCCTGGGTGGGAAAGCCCACCGTGAAGCGGTCCACCGAGCGCCCCACCACCTGGGTGGCGCCCTCCTGCACCCCGGCCCGCTCGAGCAGTTCGGAAAGCGGCACCCCCAGCCAGGCGGCGTTTCCCACCAGGTCTCCCCCCACCAGGTTGGAGACGCAGGCCAGCGTCACGTAGCGCTCCACCATGGGCAGGGCCAGGAGCTCCTCCAGGGAGAGTTCGAAGGGCGCATCCACCATGCCCCCCACCCGCAGGCGCCACCCAGTGGGGTCGACCCGGGGCACCACCAGGGCGGTATCGATGCGGTAGAAGCGGTCGTTGGGGGTGATCACCGGCACCAGGCCCTCGACGTCGGGGTGGGCGCCCGGAGACGGAGGAGGCACCCGATCGTCCGGCTTGGGGAGCACCACCTGCTGGGGGCCCCCCTCGGCGGCCCTGCCGCGCCCGATCAGCGCCCTGCCGCCCGCCGCTGCTCCGGCCGCCGCCACCGCCACCACCGCCCCCCGCCCCAGAAAGGCGCGCCGGGTGCGCCGCCAGTCGGTGGGCCCGACCGGCTCGGCCGGGCTTCGGCTGCGGAGCAAATAGAACAGGGCACCCGCGCCGGCCGCCGCCGACATGGCAGCAGTCAGCAGGACCAGAGCGGCCGGTGCTCGCGGGTCCCGGGCGGCGGCCAAGACCCCCAGGGCGGCGAACACCCCGAACCCCAGCACCGCCACCCAAAAGCGGTGCTGAGCAGCCCTTCCCAGCCAGGCTCCCACCGCTGCCGCCACAGCGACGATGCCCACGATCAAGGCCAGCTTGTCGTAAGTCCCGAAGATGTCGATGGCCAGGTCCTCGGAGGCAGGAGGCGCGGAGTCGATGACCAGGTCACCCACCTCCACGATGAGGGAGGGGGCGCCCAGTACCCCGGCCAGCAACTCGCTCACTCCCAGGGCCAAGATGGCTGCCAGCACCCCGGCCGCTCCCGGGTGGGCGGGCAGCCTGGCCCGCCTCACGCCATGGGCGTCATCGGTATCGATCATGATCCACTTCGCGAAGCCTCTCGCCAGTCAACGCCGCCTCGGCCACCCACCGTTCCCTCCGGCAGCGAGCCTCCAGGTCGACGCCCGCTCCGAGGCGTAGAGGCTGGTGGCCCAGCGCTTCCCATCCCTGATCCGACTGAGCCCCGGGCGAGGTCAGCCGCCGGAGCGTCGCAGGTCGAGGGGCTGGTGCTGCTGCAGGATGGAGGCAGCCCGCTCGACCAGCTCGGGATCCTCGGAGTGGACCTCCACCGATCCCGGGACCGGCTCGGGGCTCTGAAAGGTGTCTGCCCAGGCCCCGCTCATGCCCAGGCCCGACACGCCCCCGATCATCCCGCCCACGCTGCTGGTAGCCACCACCACGGTGACGATCACCGTCAGGCTGTCCCCCGCCAGGATCAGCGCCCCCACGAGACCGAGCACCGCTCCCACCACTCCCCCCAGGATGATGCGCTTCGCCAGGTGTCCGGTCACCCGGGCGTCGGCGGTGCGTGTCTCCTCCTTGGTGGCCGACTCCTCGGCGGCGGGGCCCTGGAAGGAGATGTGGGTGGCCTCGACCCCATGGCGCTCGAGGGCGGCGATCACCTCTCGGGCCCGGTTGGCAGTCGAATAGGTGGCCGTCACCCGGTGCTCGATGGGCATTCAGAAAGCTTGGCGGCTCGCCACGGTCAAAGCAATTCCAGGTCACCGGAAGTCCCGCGACCGCACGCCCTCCACCGGCCAGGGGATGAAGCGGCGGGCCACCAGGTTGGTCACACCGTCCTGGTACTCGAGCCGGCCCTCGATGACCAGGCCCACCCGGCGGCGGGCCACCCGGCGCTGTGCCTGCCACACCTCGGGGAGCACCACCACGTTGAGCAGGCCGGTCTCGTCCTCCAGGTTGAAGAACACTACTCCCCGCGCCGTCCCCGGCCGCTGCCGGTGGGTGACGATGCCTCCCACCTTGGCCGACACCCCGTTGCGGTGCCCCGCCAGGGCCTCGGCCACCGTCAAGCAGCCCTCTTGGCGGAGGCGGTCACGGACGAACCCCACCGGGTGGTGGACCGACACCCCGGTGGCCCACAGGTCGGCCCGGGCCTCCTCTTCGGGGGTCATGGGGGGAAGCGGGGGGGCCTGCGCCCCCACCGAAAGCGCAAGGCGCTCCGGGCCCAGACCACCCAAGGCACCGGTCGCCCACATCGCTTCCCGCCGCCTCGCTCCTCCTGCCTCAAACGGAGCCAGCGCTCCGGCAGCCGCCAGACCCTCCAGCGCGTCGACCGGCAGGCCGGTGCGCTGCGCCAGGTCCTCCAGTGAGCGGAACTCGCCACCCACCTCCCGGGCCGCCTCCAGGCGGGCGGCCTCCGCCTCTCCCAGGTTGCGCACGTAGCGCAGCCCCAGCCGCAGGGCCACGGCCCGGCGCGCCGGGTCCCCCACCGGGCCGCTCCCCCGTCGCCAGGACAGCCCGGCGTGGGTCACCACCACGCCCCCTTCTCCCTGCCCTCCCTCGAACCCCCTCCCGCAATCGGAAGGGGGAAGCGGCTCCACCGTGCAGTCGAAGGCCGAGCGGTTGGCGTCGGGAGGCAGCACCACCACCCCGTGGTGGCCGGCATCCTGTACCAGGGAGTTGGGGCTGTAGAACCCCATCGGCTGGGCGTTGAGCAGGCCGCAGAGGAACTCGGTGGGCCAGTGGTACTTCAGCCATGAGGAGGCGTAGACCAGGTAGGCGAAGGAGACCGAGTGGCTCTCGGGGAACCCGAAGGAGGCGAAGCCCTGCAGCTTCTCCCAGATCTCGTCGGCCGCCGCCCCGATGATGCCATGTGCGGCCATCCCCCGGTAGACCTCGTCGCGCAGGCGGTCCATGGCCTCTTCGCTGCGCTTGTGGGTCATCGCTTGGCGTAGGCGGTCTGACTGGCTGCCGGTGAAACCGGCGCAGATTCGGGCCAGCTCCATGAGCTGCTCCTGGAAGACGGGCACCCCCAAGGTCTTGCGCAGCACCGGCTCGGCAAGCGGGTGGGGATAGCGGACCGGCTCCTCCCCCTTGCGGCGGCGCAAGAAGGGGTGGACAGACTGGCCCTGGATGGGCCCGGGGCGGATGAGGGCCACCTCGATGGCCAGGTCGTAGAAGTTGCGGGGCTTCATGCGGGGCAACGTGGCCATCTGCGCCCGCGACTCCACCTGGAACACCCCCACCGTGTCGGCGGCGGTGAGCAGCTTGTAGACCTCCGGCTCCTGGGGGATGACGGCCAGGTCGACCTCCACCCCGTGGGCCTCTTGGATGACGTCCACGGTCAGGTGGAGAGCGCTGAGCATCCCCAAACCCAGCAGGTCGAACTTGACGATGCCGATCTCGGCGCAGTCGTCCTTGTCCCACTGCAGCACCGAGCGGTCCTCCATTCTCCCCCACTCCAGGGGGACCACCTCCCAGAGGTGGCGGTCGGCGATCACCATTCCCCCGGAATGGATCCCCAGGTGACGCGGAAACCCTTCCAGGCGGCGGCAGAGGTCGTAGATCAGCTCGGCGGTCAGCCCGGCCGGAAGGGGGGCCTCGGCGGGGAGCTGAGCCGGGTCGTGGCTGTCCACGTACTTGGAGAGCCCGTCCACCTGGGCCGGGGTGAGGCCGAACGCCTTCCCCACCTCACGCAGGGCTGAGCGGGCCCGGTAGGTGATCACGTTGGCCACCATGGCCGCTCGCTCCCTGCCGTAGCGCCGGTAGCAGTACTGGATCACCTCCTCCCGGCGCTCCGCCTCCAGGTCCAAGTCGATGTCCGGTGGGTGCCCGCGTTCCTCGGAGAGAAAGCGCTCGAAGGGAAGTCCCAGCCTGATCGGGTCCACCCGGGTGAGCCCCAGACAGCGGCACACCGCCGCGTCTGCTCCCGAGCCGCGGATCTGGCAGTAGATGTCCTGGGAGCGGGCGAACTGCACCAAGTCCCATACCACCAGGAAGTAGCCGGGGAAGCCCAGCTCTTCGATCACCCCCAACTCGTGCTCCAGGCGCTCCCTCGCCCGGGGCTCCACGCCTCCGGCACCGTCCGGATAGGCCTCCCGGGCACCCTGATAGGTCAGGTCACGCAGGTAGGCCATCTCGGTGCCGATCCCGGGGGGGAGGGGGAAATCGGGAAGCCGGGGCGCCACCAGGTGCAGGTCGAAGGCCAGCTCCTCCCCCAGCTCGGTGGCGGCGTCGATGGCTCCCGGGTAGCGGGCGAAGCGGGCTGCCATCTCGGCCGGGCTCTTGAGGTGGCGCTCGTCGGTGGCGGGACGGAAGCCGTCGGCGGCCTCGAGGTCCCGCCTCCCGCCGATGGCCGCCAGCACCTCGGCCAGGTCGGCTTCGGCCCGCCGGTGGTAGTGGACGTTGTTGGTGGCCACCAGGGGAAGGTGCAGGCGGGCGGCCACCTCGGCCATCAGGTCGTTGCGGGGGTCATCCTCGGGCATGGCGTGATGCCACAGCTCCAGGTAGAGGCGATCTCCGAAGATCTCGCGCAAGGAAGCGGCCGCTCCCATCGCTCCGGCCAGGTCCCCGGCCGCCGCCGCCTCTGGCACCGTCCCCTGCCGGCATCCGGTCAGAGCGACCAGTCCGCCCACCCGAGCCCCCTCGGAAAGCTCGTCCCAGTCGTAGAGCGGGCGTCCCTTCTCGCCGCGGAGCTGAGCGCGGGTGATCACCCGGCTGAGAGCCGAGTAGCCTGGGGGCGAGGGAGCGAGGAGGACCAGGTGGTCGCCTCCCCTCCTCCCTCTTATGGGTGAAGGAGTCCTCTCCCCAACCCTCCTCATGGGCCCCCTCGAGGGAGAGGGTAGGGAGATCTCCGCTCCGAAGACCGCCGGCAAGCCGGCCTCCTGGGCCGCTCGATGGAAGCGCACCGCTCCATAGAAGCCGTCGTGGTCGGTGATGGCCAGTGCCCGGTAGTCGAGCTCTGCAGCTCGGGCCACCAAGTCCTCGGGATGAGAGGCCCCATCGAGGAAACTGAAGTTGGTATGGCAGTGCAGCTCGGCGTAGGGCATGCCCGAGCCATACTACCGAACACACGTTCGATTTGCCTGGCCCAGCTTTAGGCAATAGCGGCCCTCTACGCGTTACTAGGACCTAAGGTTCGCCCTCAGAAGGCTGGAGCCGAAGGAGCGCCTTTTCGACGGCCGGGATGGCCAGGGCGGCCCACTCGCTGTGGCCTCTCGCCGAGACGTGGAAGAGGTCCGGCGAGAACAGCTCCCCCCGCCTGCGAAAGGCCTCGGTGACGCTGGCGCCCCAGGAGTCGGCCTTGGCTACTCCCGGGTAGCGGGCCGCCACTCGCGCCTCCACCGCGTCAACCAGGCGTCCCCGCAGCCGAGCGAGGGCAGCCAGGGTGCGGGGCAAGCGGGGGATGGTCCCCAGATCTCCGACTCCCAGCAGCGCCACCGCCGCCCCGGCACTGGTCAGCCGGCTCACCACCTGGTCGAGCTCCTGCTCGAGACGCCGCAGCGGAGTCCCTCGGAGGGCATCGTTGCCCCCTACCGAGAGCAGCACCAGGTCCGGCTGGAGCGCCACGGCCTTGGGGACCTGGTCGGCGAGGACGTCTCTCACCCTGGCTCCTCCCCGGGCGATGCTGAGCAGCTCCACCCGATGGCCCTCCGCCAGGTGGCGAGCCACCTGCCTCACCCAGATGGGGTCGGGCTCGTCGAGCCCAGGACCGGTCACCGTGCTGTCCCCCATCGCCACCACCCGCAGGGCCCGGGCCTCCTCCTGCCCGAACTTGCCGGAAGGGTCGAGGTCGGGGAAGTAGGGAAGGCGCCGACGGGCTGCGTAGAGGGCCTGGGCGGTCAGCAAGCCCATCCCTGCCAGCGAGATGCCCGCCAGCGGGACGGCGGCGGCAAGGACGAGTCGCGGTCGAACAAACGTCCTCACCGCCTCGAGGATATTCGCCGCCTCCGGCTAGCTCGACAAGGCCTCCACTGCCCGGATACCCCGCTCGGTGGCCAGGTGGGTCATGCGCACGTCGTGGGGTTGACGAGGAAGCTCCGCCACCACCAGGGCGGCGGGGGCCACTCCCACCAGTAGGGCCTGCGGAGGCAAGGCGGGGAGGAACCGGTCGAAGTGGCCCTCGCCCTGGCCCAGGCGCACCCCGCAGCGGTCGAAGGCCAGCCCGGGCACCAGCGCCACGTCGACGTCCTCGGGGGCGATGGCAGGGGCTTGTGCCACCGGCTGCCAGAAGCCAAGGCGATGGCGCTCCATGGGGGAGGTGAGAGGATGGACGGTGAGCGGTCCCTGAAGAGGCGTCCGGGTGACGGCGAAGCTGTGACCAGGGAGCAAGTCGGGAAGCGGGGTCAGGTCGGGCTCCCCGGGAAGCGGTAGGTAGCCGAGCACCAACCGGGCCTGCCGCAGGGGCGGCCAGGCAGCCAGCCGATCGACCAGCTCCTCGGAGAGTGGCGCCAGCTCCAGCGTGGCTCGCGCCTTGCGGGCCCAGCGCCTCCAGCTGGCCTTGGAGGCGGACGGCCCGGGACTGTCACGCAAAGAGCCGGCGGCCAAGCTTGATGAACTCGTCCTGGTTGGCGGATGGCACCGAGTAGCCGTCCTCGGCACGGATCTGCTCCAGGTGGGCGCCCACCTCCTCCGGCGTGAGGAGGCCCTCCTTCTCGGGATGCTTGAAGTAGCCCGGGCAGAGCCCGATGAACACCCGGCTCACCGATCCGCCACCCACCGACCACACCTCCCCGCTCACCTGGCAGCCCTCCCAGCACAAGTAGGCCACCACCGGGGACACCAGCTCGGGGTCCAGCCCCTCGGCGAACTGACCCAACAGCTGCTCGGTCATGCGGGTGCGGGCCATGGGCGCCACCGCGTTCACCTTGATGTCGTACTTGGCGCCTTCCAGCTCGAGCACATTCATCAAGCCCACCACCCCCGCCTTGGCCGCCCCATAGTTGGTCTGGCCGAAGTTGCCGAACAATCCCGACGCCGACGAGGTCATGACGATGCGCCCGTAGCCCTGGTCCTTCATCCTGAGAAAGGCCGGACGGGTGACGTAGAAAGCGCCTCGCAGGTGGACGTCCAGCACCGCATGGAGGTCAGACCAGTCCAGGTTGCCAAAAGACTTGTCTCGCAGGATGCCGGCGTTGTTGACGACGATGTCCACCCCGCCAAACTCGTCGAGGGCCTTGCGCACCACCGCCTCGCCACCCTCCGGTGTGGCGACCGAGGAGTGCTCGGCCACCGCTCGCCCTCCCGCCGCCTGGATCTCCTCCACCACCGCGTCTGCCGTCCCGCTGCTGCGCCCGGTGCCATCCACCGCCACTCCCGGGTCGTTGACCACCACCGCCGCCCCCCGAGCGGCCAGCAGCAGGGCATGAGCCCGCCCCAGCCCACCTCCGGCCCCGGTGATCACCGCCACCCGGTCCTGGAACTCGATCATGCCTCCTCCTCGAGCGCTCCTCTCGGCTCCCGAACGATAGTGACCCGTTACCCTGCGAAAGATGCCTTCCCGGTCTCCTGCCCTCCCGGCACCGCCGGTGACCACCGCCCCGAGGCCCCAGCCCACGCCGCCTGGCGGTGGTGCGCTGGTGACCGCCGCCGTCCTGGTCGCCGGCCTGGCCATCGGCTATCTGGCTGGGGCCTACGCAACCCCCTCGGTACCGCGGGTGACCGCCGCCTCCACCACCATCGCCGGCCCGGCGATGGCCCCCGCCCCGCCGGTCACCACCTCCACCACGGTGCTCGCCCAACCGCTTGCCGAGACCTTGCCCGCCGTAGAAGGACGAAATCTCCTGGTAGTGCAGTCGTCCGGCCCGCTGGAGGTGCTGGTCTGGCACGACCAGGCCCTCCACCCCCGCCGGCTGCCCGTGCCCTTGCCTCCCGCCTCCACTCGGGTTTCGTTCGACTCGTCGGGCTTTTGGATGGCGGCGCTGGCGGCCTCGCCCTCCGATCAGGCGCTGTACGCGGGCAACGTCCGGGAACGGTCCTTCGGCCTGGCACCGGTCTTCCTCGACGTTGCCTCCATGAGATGGCACCCCACCCTGCGCGCCCGGCTGGCCTGGACAACCACCGGAGCGGACGACGGCCGGGCCGTCCTCTACGAAGGGAGCGTGCTGCCGGGGGACGTGGAAGCGGAGTTGGTGACCGACGTGGGCAGCCAGGAGCGCCTGCTGGCCTGGGGCGACTGGGGCTTCCTCGTCGGCGAAACCGGGCAGCCTTGCCCTCAGCTGCGGATCATCGGGCACGATGGCCAGCTGAGAGGCCAGCACACCGGATTCCTCTCCGGGGCCAGCGGTGAAGGCCGGCTGCTCCTCACCAACTGTGGTGAGGACGAGCTGGTGGTCAGCGAGGCAGGCTTCGAGGGCTTCCGCACCCTGGGATGGGTTCCCCCGACCTTCGTCGGCGCCCACTGGTCGCCGGATGGACGGCGGCTGGCCCTCCTGATCGAAGAGGGTGAGCAGATGGCCTTGGAGGTACGCGACCTGGACGGCCGCCTGCACCAGAGCGTCATCATCCCCCGTCCGCTATCGGTGGACTGGGGGCAGCGGGAGCTGCTGGTACTGGCGGCTCGCGGAGGCCGGGTGATGGTGGTCGACGTAGTGGAGGGAACGGCCGCCACCCTCGATGTGGAGGGCCTGGTCTTCACCGCCGTGCTTCGCTGAGCACCCCGGCCAAGTCTCCCCGCCGCTCCACCTCTATCCGCTCCAGGCCCAGCCAGCCTGCCATCCTCTGCAGCTCGCCCTGCAGGGCCTCTGCCACCTTCTTGGCCTCCTGTGCGGGCTCGAGAAAGGCCCCCAGCACCAGCAAGCGGCCGGCGGCCCGATCGGACTTGAGATCCACCCGGGCCACCAGCTCCTCGCCCAAGAGGAAGGGAAGCACGTAGTAGCCGTAGACCCGCTTGGGGGCGGGCGTGTAGATCTCCAGCCGGAGGTCGAACCCGAAGAGGCGGCGAGTGCGAGACCGCTCCCACACCAGCGAGTCGAAGGGCGAGAGCAGGGCCGTCCCCCGCACCCGACGGGGGACCCGAGCCTGGGGGTGGAGGTAGGCCGACTCTCGCCACCCCTCCACCTGAGCGGGGACCAGCCGCCCTGCTTCCACCAGCTCTTGCAGTCGGACCCGCGCACCCTTGATGGGCAGCCGGAAGTAGTCGGCCAGGTCCCTATCCGTGCCCACCCCGATGGCCCGGGCGGCGAGAAGCAGTCGGGCGCGCTCCGACTCCTCCACCTGGGGAGGCTCCGCCTGCAGCACGGCCGGCGGCAGGACCCGGTCGGTGAGGTCGTACAGGCGCTCGAAGTTGCGCCGGTCGGCCACGGTAAGCCGACCGGCGGCGAACAGCCACTCGAGCGCTAACTTGCCCCTCGCCCAGCCCCACCAGGGGCCCTGGCGCCGGCCGGGGTCGCGCAGCTCGGAAGCAGCCACGGCCCCACGTTCGACCACTTCCCCATACACCGCCTCCACGTAGTCGGGGTGCTCCCGGCCGAACCGCGCCAGCCGGCCATTCGAGGATGGGAAGCTCTCCATGCGAGAGCGCATGAGAGGAAAGAGGCCCACCGGCATCAGGGAGGCCGCATGGGCCCAGTACTCGAAGAGCTCCCTTCGGCGGTAGGCGGCCTCGTGGAGCAGGCCGATC
>JALYHC010000091.1 GCA_030776765.1 Actinomycetota bacterium
ATCTTGGCCTGCTCGACGGTGGTCACGTCCATGATCACACCGCCCTTGAGCATCTCGGCCAAGCCCCGCTTGACTCGTTCGGTTCCTCTCTCCACCACACCTCTCCTCTGCGATCTCTTCACGTGGAGTCTACTTGGCGGCTGGGCCGGCCCGGCACGGATAGATCCCAGCAGCAGGCCGTCTGCGCCAATCTTCTACCAGTCGCTCCACCGCCGCTCGCAAGGAGCGCTCGTGTCCCGTCATCACAACCTCACCCCCCCCGACTGCTCTTCTTCAGCGGCTGGGCGGCCTCTGGATCATCGGGGGTCAGCAGGGGCCTCCCAGCCCCCGAGCCCTGCAGAGGGAGGGAGCGGACCCCGCAACGCCTGCTCGTAGACCTCCAGGTAGCGCGGCAGCACCATCTCCCAGTCGAAGCGCCTGGCCCGCCGGCGGCCCCTTTCCCCCAGCTCCCTGCGCCGGGCACCGTCCTGAAGCAGCTCGACCAGCGCCTTGGCCAAGGCGGCGGGGTCGCCGGGGGGGACCAGCACGCCCGCCTCCCCCACCACCTCAACAAAGCCGGGGAGCGCCGAGGCGACCACGGCGCACCCGGCCGCCATCCCCTCCGCCGGCACCAGGCCGAAGCTCTCCTCCCCCAGGTTGGGCGCCGCCAGTAGGGCCGCCCGGGACAGCTCGAAGCGCTTGTCCTCCTCGCTCACCCGCCCCAGGTAGCGGACCCCCGCCGGGAAGGGGCGGGGGCGGGAAGCGCCCACCACCGCCAGCTCGGCGTCGGGAACCGCCTCCCGGACCGCCGGCCAGGCGCCCAGCAGGACGTCGAGCCCCTTGCGAGGGTCGTCGCGGCCCAGGAAGGCCACCCGATGGGCAGTCCGCTCCACTTCCGCAATGAAGGAGGCACACGACAACGCATTGGGGATCACCACCGTCGGGCAGAAGCCCTCCACGGAGGCTTGGGCCACCCCGCTCACGGTGGTGGCCACCGCCAGGCGCCCGGACAGGCGCCGCAGGAGCGGGGTGCCCAGGCGGTAGGCCCACCCGATCCCCCTCCCCGGGGAGGCATGGAAGGTGCCCACCTTGGGTGCCCTTCCCCAAAGCAGGGCGGCCAATGAGACCACCGGCACGAACGGCTCGTGGATGTGGATCACGTCGGCCCCGGCCAGTCGCCGGACCACCTGGACCCCGGCCTTGGGCGCCAGCGATACCGGAGCCACCGAGCGGTTGACCCGCACCTCCGCCACCCCCCCGCCATCTACCGGAGGAGCCACCAGCCAGGCGTGATGGCCGGCATCTCCCAGGCGAGCCACCAGCTCGGTGGCCTGGACCTGGACCCCTCCCGGCCGGTCCACCGCATACGGGCAGACCACCGCCACCTTCATTTGGGGTCCGCCCGGTCGGAAGGCCAGTTGGGCTGCACCAGGTGCCACTGCATGGGGGCGGCTCGAATGAGCTGCTCCAGCGCTTCCGCCACCATCTGCATCCCGGACCGCACGCGCTCCTCCTTGCTCCCGCCGTCCGGCAGGAGGAGGGCGGGCCGCACCACCGCGTGGTGGCCTCGTCCTTCCCGGAAGTACACCGCCACCGGCAGCACCGCCGCCCCGGTGCGCTCGGCGAGAGCAGCCGGCCCGGCGGGCAGTGTCGTCTCCTCACCGAAGAACCGCACCCGAACACCCCCTCCGCTGATGTCCCGGTCGCTGAGCAGCGCCACCGCCCCTCCCCGCTCCAGCCGCTCGACCAAAAGGCGCGCCACGTCCCCTCGTTTCCGGGTGAGCAGCACCTCGATACCCAAGCGAGCCCGCAGCCCCACAAACCACTCGGTGACCCGGGGGTTGGGCAGCGACTCGGCCACCGCGGTGAGCTCCAGCCCCTCCCGGGCCGCCACGGGGCCGGCCACCTCCCAGTTGCCCACGTGCGGGAGGGCCAGGATGAGGCCCCGCCCGGCTTGACGGGCCTCCCGCACGTGCTCCAGACCCTCGGCGGTGACGTGCTTGCCCACCTCTCCCATCCGACGAGGACCTATCCAGAAGACCTCGGCCCAGTAGCGCCCGTAATTGGCGAAGGCCTCCCGGGCCGCCCTCCTGGCGTCGGCCTGCGGACCGAGCACCCGGCGCATGTGGCGCTCGGCCATCCGTCGCCGATCGCCGGCCCAGGGGAAGGCCAGGCGCCCGACTCCCCGGCCCAAAGGGGGAACCAGCCGGCCGGGGAGCATCCCGATGACGGTGGCGGGGCCGCGGTAAGCCAGGTAGCCGAAGAGCTCCTTCACCCGGACAGCTGCGCCCACAGGAGCCGGAAGCGCTGGAGGATGGTGAGGACGGTGAGAGCCAGCATCACCCACAACATGGGTAGCACCCACCCGGAGGCCACCCCGGCGCTGTAGAGGATCACCCGCTCGGCGCGGCCCATCAGGCCTCCCTTGCCCGCCAGCCCCTCCGCCTCGGCCCGCGAGCGCAGGTAGGGGATCAGGAAGGAGGTACCCAGGGCCACAACGCACAGGGCGACGGCGACCGGCTGGCCGGCCAGGTGATAGGAGAGCCCTCCCCACATGGCGGTCTCGCCGATGCGGTCGGCCACCGAATCGACGACCGCCCCTCCTGGGGTGACCTCTCCGGCCGCCCGGGCCACTGCCCCGTCCAGGGCGTCCAGCGCCGAGCCTGCCACGATGATGAGGGCGCCGGCGAGCAGGCGCCCGGAGGCCACCATCACCGACCCCGCCACAGTCACCCCCAGGCCGACCAGCGTGACCCAGGTGGGCGTCAGGCCGAGGCGAGCCAGGCGACGGCCGATCGGGTCGACGACGCGGGCCGCGCCACTCCGGGCGACGACGTCCAGCATGCCGGCGCAAAGTAGCACAGGGAAAGGGCGGCAAAGGCATCACTATGATCGCCCCTAAAGGGAGAGAACGAGGAGGTCGCTTGGTCCCCGACGAGATTCGCAACGTGGTCCTGGTGGGGCACGGGGGAAGCGGCAAGACGTCCCTCGCCGAGGCGCTGCTGCACACGGCCGGCGTCACCAACCGGCGCGGCCGGGTGGAAGACGGCAACACCGTCACCGACTTCGACCCCGAAGAGGTGGCCCGCCAGATATCGCTCGGCCTCGCCATGGCTCCCTTCGAATGGCGGGGCCATCGGGTCAACCTCATCGACACCCCCGGCTTCGCCGACTTCATCGGCGACGTGCGAGCCGCCCTGCGAGTGTCCGACCTGGCGCTGTTCGTCGTCTCGGGGGTGGACGGGGTGGAGGTGCAAACCGAGCTGATCTGGCGCCTGGCAGAAGAGGAAGGGGTGGCCAGAGCCATCTTCATCTCCAAGCTGGACCGGGACCGCTCCTCCTACGCTCGGGTCCTGGAGGAGCTGCGCACGGTGTTCGGGACCGGCATCGCCCCTCTGGAGGTGCCGGTGGGCTCGGAATCAGGCCTACGGGGAGTGGTGGGCATCGTCGCCAACGAGGCATTTCTGTACGGGGATGGCAACAGCCGCGGAACCCCGGCGCCGGTGCCCGACGACCTCAAGGACCAGATCGAAGAGGTGCGCACCTCGCTGGTCGAGTCGGTGGTGGAGACCGACGACGAGCTGCTGGAGCGGTACCTGGAGGGCCAGGAGCCCTCCGCCGAGGAGCTGATGCGGGCCATGCGAAGCGGCATCGCGGCGGGCTCCACCGTCCCGGTCCTGTGCGGTTCCGCCGGGCTAGACGTGGGCCTCGACCGCCTGGCCGACTTCCTGGTCGACTTCGGCCCGGCGCCCACACAGCGTCCTTCACCTCCCCTGCTACAGGGTGAAGCGCTGGCCGCCGACCCCGACGGCCCGACGGTGGCCTACGTATTCAAGACGGCCGCCGACCCCTACGTGGGCCGCATCTCCCTTTTTCGCGTCTTCTCGGGGACGGTGCGACCGGACCAGGAGCTCGAGAACCCGGCCCGGGGAGTGACGGGCCGTATGCACAACATCTTTGCCATGCGGGGCAAGGAGACCCTCGAGGCCGAGGAGGTGGTGGCGGGGGACATCGCCGCGGTGGGCAAGCTGGAGTCCACGCTGTCGGGTGACACGCTCCGATCCCCGGGCTCCCCGGTGCTCATCCGGCCGGTGGAGATGCCCCGCCCGGTGATGAGCCTGGCGGTGAGCCCCAAGACGACCTCTGACGAGGAGAAGCTCTCCACCGCCCTCCAGCGCCTGGCGGACGAGGACCCTTCGCTGGTGGTGGAACGCCGCAGCGACACCCACCAAACGGTGATCTCCGGGATGGGCGACACCCATCTGGACGTGTCGGTGGCCCGCCTGGCTCGAAAGTTCGGGGTGGACGTAAGCACGTCGATGCCCATCGTGCCTTATCGAGAGACCATCGGGGCGGCGGCCGAAGCGGAGGGCAAGCACAAGAAGCAGAGCGGAGGCCGGGGCCAGTACGGGATCGCCAACGTGCGCTTCGAACCGCTCGAGCGGGGAAGCGGCTACGAGTTCGTGGACCAGATCGTAGGCGGGTCCATCCCCCGCCAGTACATCCCGGCCGTCGACAAGGGCATCCAGGAGGCGCTCGAGCGGGGGATCGTGGCCGGCTACCCGGTGGTCGACATGCGGGCGGTGCTGTTCGACGGCAAGTACCACTCGGTCGACTCCGATGAGTTCTCCTTCAAGATGGCCGGCATCATGGCCGTGCGGGCGGCCGGTGAGCGGCTTCGCCCGGTCCTTTTGGAGCCGATCGTCAAGGCCACCATTCGGGTTCCCGAGGACTACATGGGGGACGTGATCGGGGACATCAACGCCAAGCGGGGACGGGTGCTGGGCATGGACTCCGAAGGTCACCTGCGGGTGGTCACCGCCCAGGTGCCGCTGGCCGAGATGCAGCGGTATGCCATCGACCTGCGCTCCATCACCGGGGGTCGGGGAAGCTTCGAGATGGAGTTCGACCACTATGCCGAGGTCCCCCACAACGAGGCGCAGCGGGTGATCGCCGCGGCCCGCAAGGGGGACTGACGACCGGCCCGCTGGAAGGAGAGGGATGGACGACGACCAGGTCCTGTTGAGCTACGACGGCGGGGAAGAAGGCCTCCCGCGGGTGAGCGGGGCCGCCGGCGAGTCGGCCATCGACATCAGCCGGCTGCTGGACGACACCGGCATGATCACCCTCGATTACGGTTTCGCCAACACCGCCTCCTGTGAGAGCGGCATCACCCACATCGACGGCCGGCAGGGAGTGCTGCGCTACCGCGGCTATCCCATCCAGCAGCTCGCCGAGCAGTCCTCATTCCTCGAGGTGACCTACCTGCTCAACTACGGGGAGCTGCCCACCTCGGAGGAGATCGCCGGCTTCGAGGAGAGGATCACCCAGCACACATTGCTCAACGAGGAGATGAAGCGCCTCTTCGACGCCTTCCCCAAAGACACCCCTCCCATGGCCATCCTGTCCTCGGCCACTCAGGCGCTCTCCGCTTTCTACCCCGACTACCTGGATCCCCGCGATCCTCAAGCCGTCGAGGAGGGCGCCATCAGGCTGATCGCCAAGCTGCCCACCATCGCCGCCTTCGCCTACAAGAAGTCGGTGGGCCAGCCCTATGTGTACCCGCGCAACGACCTCTACTACACGGACAACTTCCTGCAGATGTTCTTTTCGGTTCCCACCGAGCCCTACCAGATCGACCCGCTGGTGGCCAAGGCCCTCGACGTGCTGTTCATCCTCCACGCCGACCACGGCCAGAATCTCTCCACCTCCACGGTGCGCTTTGTCGGCTCCGGACTGGCCGACCTGTTCGCCTCCATCGCCGCCGGCATCAACGGGCTGTCCGGGCCGCTGCACGGCGGCGCCAACGTGCAAGTGGTGGAGATGCTGCAACGCATCCACGACGACCCAAGCGGCCTGCAGAAGTACCTGGCCAAGGCCAAGGACCGCCACGACTCCTTCCGGCTGATGGGCTTCGGTCACCGCGTGTACCGGAACTTCGACCCCCGCGCCAACTTCATCAAGGAGATCGCCGACGAGATCCTCGACAAGCTGGGCCGGGAGGACCCGCTGCTCGACATCGCCCTGGAGCTCGAGGCGGCCGCCCTCTCCGACGACTACTTCGTGGAGCGCAAGCTCTACCCCAACGTGGACTTCTACTCCGGCATCATCTACCGGGCCATCGGGTTCCCGGCCCGCTCCTTCCCGGTGCTGTTCGCCATCGGGCGCCTCCCCGGCTGGATCGCCCAGTGGCGGGAGATGATGGCCGACCCGGAGACCAGGATCGGAAGACCCCGGCAGCTCTACGTCGGCCCCAAGGCACGCGACTACGTGCCCGTCGACCAGCGGTAGTTCTTCTCCCTCCCCCGCTTGCCGGGGGCTCAGAGCGTCGGCACGTCCTCCACGTAGCTGCCCACCACCTGCCCATCCACCGCGTCCACGCGCACCAGCCCTCTCCGGGCGGGCGGTTCCTCGGCCGAGAAGACGAGCACGTTCCACACGGGACGCGACCTCCAGCCCCGGAAGCCGAGCGTGGCCGAGGCGTGGCCGATCGGAAAGCCCAGCTCCCGGTTGGCCACCTCCAGGGCCCGGCGCTCTCGCACCCGCAGCTCCCATGAGGAGAGGAGGTGGGCCAGGCCGATCAACCCCAACAGGGCCGCCGCCAGCATCAGTCCGGTGGGGAGGCCGGCCAGCGCAGCGGCCGCCGCGGCCGCCCCTGCCATCAGGTAGAGAAAGCCGGAGATCCGCCGCCGCCGCGGGCTGGGGATCTGGTAGGGCCCTCGAACAGAGGCGTCCAGGTCCTCCGGGACACCCTCTGCGTCAGCAACCTCTCTCGGGATCTCCATCATTGGCAAATTGTACGGCCCGGCGCAGCTTGGCCCAGGTGTCGGGCAGCGACTCGGGCATCACCCGCACCATGGCCAGGGAGGTCATGAAGTTGGTGTCGCCCGCCCACCTGGGCACCACGTGGAAGTGGAAGTGGTCGGGGATGCCGGCCCCCGCTTGGCGGCCCAGGTTTGCGCCCAGGTTGAAGCCCTGGGGGCGCAGCGCCTGCAGGCAGGCCTGCTGGGCCCCTACCACCAGCCTCCACAGCTCGGCGCTCTCTTGAGGAGACAGCTCCCCGGGCATGGCCAGGTGGCGGTAGGGCGCCACCATTAGATGCCCGGTGGTGTAGGGGAACACGTTGAGCACCGAGAAGCAGTGGTCGGCCCGCTCCAGGATGAAGACCTCCTCGTCAGGACGATCGGGAAGGCGGCAGAACAGACAGCCCTCCTCGCCGGCCTCCGTGTCTGCCACATAGGCGGACCGCCACCCCGCCCACAGCGTGTCCATCAGCGGGGTGGGCGAACCAGGCGGCGCAGTTCCTGCACGGCGACGTCCAGCGGAACGTCCCGCCGCTCGTCCTCCTCTCGGTAGAGGCGAAGGCCCACCGTCCGCTGCTCCACGTCCCGGTCACCCACCACCACCACGGCCGGGTGTTTGTCGGTGAGGGCTCGGCGGATCTTCTCCCCCACCGTCTCGTTGGAGTCGTCCACCTCGCTCCGCAGCTCTCCCAAGGCGGCCGACACCTCTTCGGCGTACCCCAGATGGCGGTCGGCCACCGGTACCACCGTCACCTGCACGGGGGCCAGCCAGGGCGGCAGGGCTCCGGCATAGTGCTCCACCAGGATCCCCACGAAGCGCTCCACCGAGCCGAGCAGCGCCCGGTGCACCATCACCGGGCGCTCACGGGTGTTCTCGTGCGTGTCGTACTCGAGGCCGAAGCGCTCCGGCTGGGCGAAGTCCACCTGAATGGTGGAGAGCTGCCAGCGGCGCCCGATGGCGTCCCGCACGTGGACGTCGATCTTGGGACCGTAGAAGGCCCCTTCACCCTCCGCCACCCGGAACCCCAGCCCGGCCAGGTCCAGGGCCCGCCGCAGGGCGTCGGTGGCTTGCTCCCAGAGAGCCTCCTCCCCCACGTACTCCTCCGGCCGGGTGGACAGGTCGGCCTCGAACTCCTCGAACCCGAAGTCACGCAGCACCATGAGGACGAAGTCGAGCAGGCGCTGCAACTCGTCGACCAGTTGCTCGGGTGTGCAGAAGATATGGCTGTCGTCCTGGGTGAGGCCCCGCACCCGCAGCAGGCCATGCAGCACTCCCGAGCGCTCATAGCGGTAGACGGTGCCCAGCTCGAAGAGTCGCAAGGGGAGCTGGCGATAGGAGCGACCCCGGCTGCGGTAGATGAGGATGTGGAACGGGCAGTTCATCGGCTTCAGGTAGTAGCGCTGCTCCTCGTCGAGCTCGATGGCCGGGAACATGTCCTCGGCGAAGAACTCCAGGTGCCCGGAGCTCTCCCACAGCAACGACCGGGCCACGTGGGGGGTGCTCACGATGTGGTAGCCGTGGGCTAGGTGGGTGCGGCGGCTGTAGTCCTCGATCTCCTTGCGCAGCAGGCCTCCCTTGGGATGCCAAACGACCAGGCCGGGCCCCAGCTCCGGCGGGAACGAGTACAGGTCCAGCTCCGCCCCCAGGCGCCGGTGGTCGCGCCGCTCGGCCTCTTCCAAGCGGTGCAGGTAGGCCTCCAACTGCTGGCGGGACTCCCAGGCGGTGCCGTAGATGCGCTGGAGCTGCGGTCGCCGCTCGTCACCCCGCCAGTAGGCGCCGGCGCTGCGCAGCAGCTTGACCGCCGGCAACCGGCCGGTGGAGGGCAAGTGCGGGCCCCGGCAGAGGTCGACGAAGCCGTCGTTGCGGTAGAGCGTCACCTGCTCGCCCGAGGCGCCCTCGCTCTCTTCCACCGACTCGATGATCTCCCGCTTGAAGGGCTGGTCGGAAAAGATGCGCAGCGCCTCGGCTCGATCGACCTCCCGGCGGATGAAGGGCTGGTCGGCCTGGATGATCTCTCCCATCCGGGCCTCGATCTTCTCCAGATCCTCGGGGGTGAACGGGCGGCCGATGTCGAAGTCGTAGTAGAAGCCGTCTTCGATGGGGGGGCCGATGGCGAAGCGGGCCCCCGGGTAGAGATCGAGCACCGCCTGGGCCAGCACGTGAGCCGCCGAATGGCGCAGCACCGCCCTGCCCTCCTCGCTGGAGTCGGTCAGCACCTCGAAGCTGCCCCCCTTCCGAAGCGGGCGCTCCAGGTCGAGTGCCTGGCCGTCCAAATGCACCGCCACCGCCGCCCGGGCCAGCCCCGCCCCCACCCACTCCGCCACCTGGCGGCCGGTGGTCCCTTCCGGGAAGTGGTGCCGGCTGTGGTCGGGAAAGGTGAGCTCGATGGTCATGGCTTCCTCACACGCAAATACACCGGTCTTCGGTGAATCTTCCCTACGCTCTGCAGCCCGACTCTAGGAGAGGAGCCACCCCATGTTCGAGCTGGTTCTGGCGGCCATCGTGCTGACCGCCCTGCTCGGGCTGGCCGCCCACCGCTCGTCGCCCCCGGTAGACGAATCGGAGCCGCTGCAGGAGCTGGGTGACGATCTCCCTTGCCCCTGGTGCGGAGCGTCCACTCAGGAGGAGGATGCCGCATGCCCATCCTGCGGGCAGCCTTTCTCCCTTCCTTGAGGGCTCTTCCCCCTCCCTTTCTCTCTTCTCCCCCTCCCTTTCTCTCTTCTCCCTCGCCCCCCAGGGCCCGGTCTCCCTCCCCCTCAAGGGGGAGGGTTGGGAAGGGGGTGGCTCCTCACCAAGGAATGGTCTGAAGAGGGGATCAGTCCATCATCACCAGGCGGAAGTCAGCCCGGCGATCCCGAACGCCCGCCTGTTTCCGCCAGGAAGCACTGATCGACGTGGTCTAGGTGGAAGCCGAGCCGGCGGTAGAGATGGAGG
>JALYHC010000092.1 GCA_030776765.1 Actinomycetota bacterium
GTCCTGGGTCTCCGGGTCTTGCAGCGGGGCGCTTACGCCTATCGGCACTTCCCAGATGGTGCATTGCATCAGCTCGGCGACGTGCGCCCAGGTGAGCAATGGGGGATACTCCTTGCAGATCGCCTCAAGGGTCTGCTCCCGGGCCGCGGCGAGATCGATCGAATTCTCAGCCATTGGCGTCACTCGATATAGAGATGAGGCAGGGGACGAGTATGTAGGCCATCGTAAGTCAGAACGACGTGGATGGGTGACCCGACATAGCGTCATTTTTCGCGACTTTCATCCCGCGTTTATCCCGCGTCCGCCCACAATCAGGGGGGTTCTACGCGAGTACGCGTATACGCTCTGACCTGGTACTTCGTCCGTAGTGATACGCAGAAAAACGGCCCGGCACCTTTCGGGACCCTGAGGTCGCCGGTTCGAATCCGGCCGTCCCGACCTCAAAGGTGCTGGTCAGAGGCTTGGGAATAGGCTTCGGGCCGGCACCTCGGTCGTTTCATGCCGGATATATCCCTCGTTAGTTCTGGAAGGGGTGTGGGATTCTGGTTCTTGGAACCCGGAGTCGACTCGCGCCGTAAGAAGCTGATTCTCCTCGACGGTGCGGTCAGATTTGACCCGTATCGATCACGCAGAAGCGGTTGCCCTCGGGATCGGCCAGCACGATGAAGTCGGGGTTCTCCGGGTACCGATCCCAATCCACAGGCGTGGCCCCAAGCGAGATGAGCCGCTCGACCTTGGCGGCTTGGTCGGCGGCGTCGCCCGCGTAGAGATCTAGGTGGACACGGGGGTATTGCTGGACGGGTGTCTCGCTGACGTCGAGGGCCAAATGGGCACCGTGGCCCCTCGCTGGAACCAGAATCGCAAAGTCGTCGTCGGCCTTGATCTCGCGTTTCGGGACGTAGTCCAGTGCCCTTGTCCAGAAGGCCACGGCTCTCTGTAGATCATCAACGCCCATCACGATGGTTCCGACGCTCAGCATGTCCTCATTCTTGCAGCCGCCTGTGCGGGCACTCCGGGGCATCTCCGGATGACGGCGGCGGGGAGGTCACGATGGACCTGATCGCGCACCTCCCCTACACATCAGCTCAGCCACGTGAGCCGAAGTGAGCACCGGTGGATACCCGAGGCATTCGGCTTTCGGATCCGGGGGCTCCCGCCGCCGGAGTGCGTTCAGAGAGAACGCCAGGAGCGATCCATTCGCCTCCGGGAGCCGCCGGGCGGGGAGCGACAACGGTCGGAGGTGGAGCCTCTCTACGTCCCGAGGGTAGACCCCAGTCGCTGGAGCACGTGACGTACTTCTCCATCTGAGACTGGTTCGTCCACATCGGGGCCCAGGGCTCGAAACACCTTCGGGCCGGTGAGTTCCGGGGACCATTCGCGGGAGCGGGGGACGACGTGGAAGTGGACATGTTGGAAGCCAGGTGCCTCGGCGAACATGGCCACGTACTCCTTCTCGGTCCCCAGCTCGGCGTGCAGGGCGGCAGTCAGTCGAGGGAGGAGCTCGGCGAGCTGGACGAATTCCGGCAGGCTGAGTTCATGGAGTGCCCCTCGGTGCGCAGCTGCGGAGACCACCAGCCATCCGGGGATGGAGGTCCGGTCGGCGTGCCAGACGATCCAGTGCTCGGTCTCTATCAGCGGAGGCCACGGAGACAGCTCTAGCTCTCGGCGGTTCGCCTGGCATGCGAGACAATCCGGGTCCGCCACGGGGCCGGATCATAGACCCCTTGCCCTGGCGGTACCCTCTGGCGGTGGTTACCTGTCAGCATGTGGCCTTCTTCTCCCTAGACCTGGAGGCCACCAAGTCATTCTTCCAAGAGCTGCTCGGCCTGGAAGTCGCCAACTACGACCCCGAACACGGCTTGCTCGTCTTCGGCTTGGCCGAAGGCTTCGTGCTTCGCTTCGAGCGCACCACAGAGAGCGTTGGCTGCCCGGGCTTGCGCTTTGTCGGGCTCGAGTTCTCGAGCTTTGACGAGGTCGACGCCCTATTCGAGGGGGTCAGCAGTGCGGCCCCCATCTTGGCCGACATGCGGGAGCGATACCGGGACCGCCGCGGCCCATACGGGTTCGTCATCGAGGATCCCAACGGCTACCGATTCAAGATCTTCAAGTACAACGGCGGCTGAGGGGAGTGGCGGGTCTCAGGTTCTCACGCTCGTCGTTCGAGGATGCCCCGCACGTAGCGTGCCTGCCCGACGTGCTGCAGGTTGTCGCTGATCACGCTCACGAGGCGCACCCGCACCGAGACCGGGGGGTCGTAGGACCGATCGATGATGCGACCGAGCTCACCGGCATCGATGATCCCCAGGTACTCGAGCGTTCGATCTGACACGGCGTCGTGGTAGCCCACCAGTACCTGGGGACCCTTGGGGCGCACTCCGGCAACCTCTTCAGACGAGTGGCCGTAGCCGGTATTGGAGGGGTCGGACGGCATCCCGAACTCTGCAGCCCAGCCATCAGACGTCCATGCCTGCTCTCGGCCAGCGATCTCCGACACGTGGTCGTCCTGAACCCTCGTAAGATGCCACACCAGCCAAGCGATGGAGTTGGCGGCGGCCTCAGGGCGAAACGCCAGGGCCTCGCCATCCAGGCCTTCGGCCGACTGATGCACGGCCTTGCGGACTCGCTCGAATGCGTCGGCCAGAACCGCTCTCGTGTGCAACTCCTGCGGCGAGTCAGCCATTCGCCAGCAGCTCGGCGAGTTGCACGGCGTTGAGGGCCGCCCCCTTGCGCAGGTTGTCCCCCACCACCCACATGCTGAGCCCACCGGGGGTTCCCAGGGTCTGGCGCAGCCTCCCCACCAGCACCTCGTCCCGCCCGGCGGCGTCGAGGGGAGTGGGGACTACCTCCTCCCACAGCTCGACGCCCGGCGCCTGGCGCAGCACCTGGGAGGCCTCCTCCACTCCGAGCGGGCGATCGAACCACAGGCTGGTGGCCACCCCGTGGCCCACCATCACCGGCACCCGCACACAGGTGGCCTCCACAGCCAGGTCGGAAACCCCCAGGATCTTGCGGGTCTCGTTGACCAGCTTCCACTCCTCCTCGGTGTGGCCGCCTTCGCCCGGCTGTCCGGCAAAGGGGATGACGTTCCAGCCGATGGGCCGGGAGTACACCTCGCAACCGGGGTCGCTCCAGGCGCCCGACGCCAGCGCCTGGCGCTCGGCGCCCAGTGCCTCCACCTGCCGGACCAGCTCGTCCACCGCCCGCTGCCCCGACCCGGAGACCGACTGGTAGGAGCTCGCCACCACGCTCCTCAGCCCGGCCCTTTCGTGGAGCGGCGCCACCGCCACGGCCAGGTCCATGGTGGTGCAGTTGGGGTTGGCCACGATGCCTCGATGCCGATCGAGGTCGGCGTCGTTGACCCCGGCCACCACCAGCGGGACCTGCGGGTCCATGCGGAAAGCTGAGGAGTTGTCGATCACCACCGCTCCCCGCTCGACGAAGCGAGGGGCGTGTTGGCGGGAGCGCTGCGCACCGGCCGAGAAGAGGCCCAACTGGAGGCCCCTCGGGTCGGCCTCGGCCAGGTCCTCCACCTCCACCTCGCCCCAGGCGGTCTCCAGCTTGGTCCCCGCCGAGCGAGGCGAGGCAAACACCCGCAGGTCGTCCACCGGGAACTGCCGCTCCGCCAGGATGACCAGCATGGTGCGGCCCACCAATCCCGTCGCTCCCACCAGCCCCACCCTGGTCATGTCCTCACCTCCTTCAGCTGGTAGGTAGGGGGCTGGAGGGCCTCGTGGAGGCCGGCTACCGCCTCCTCCACTCGATCGGCCCGGACGATGCAGGAGATACGCACGCTCGACGTGCTGATCATCTCGATGCCGATCCCCTTGGCGGCCAGCGTGGTGAAGATGAGGGCGGCCACCCCCGGGTACGACTTCATGCCTGCCCCCACCACCGATACCCTGGCGATTCCCCTGTCGAGATGCAAGCCGCCGGCACCCAGCCGCCGGACGGCTCGAGCGGTCACCTCCCGGGCCGCTTCGACCTGCTCGAGCGGCACCGTGAAGCTGATGTCGCTCCAGCCGTTGGTGGGAAGGTTCTGGACGATCATGTCCACGCTGAGGCCCCGGGCCGCCAGCGGCTGGAAGAGGGCCGCCGGGGCATCGGGGCTGTCCGGCACGCCGCGCACCGTCACCCTGGCCTCGGAGACGTCGTGCGCAATGCCGCTGATGATGGCCTGCTCCATGCCGGTTCCCCTGATCCAGGTGCCCGCCCTGCTCTGGAACGAGGACCTCACGTGGATGGGAACGTCGAACCTGCGCCCGAACTCCACGGCCCGCAGCATGAGCACCTTGGCGCCGGAAGCCGAGAGCTCCAGCATCTCCTCGTAGGAGACCTGGTCCAGCTTGGTGGCGTCCGGCACGATCCTGGGATCGGCGGTGAACACCCCGTCCACGTC
>JALYHC010000093.1 GCA_030776765.1 Actinomycetota bacterium
CACCAGGGGTGGTCGATCCCTCGATGTCGCACCATGGCGGCGGCCCAGCCGTCTTTCCATTGCTTGCCGCAGGACAGGCACTCGCGCACCTTGGGGGGCCGGTACTTGCGCTCGAACATCGGCCGCACCTCCATCGCTCCAGCTGTAGCACCGTGCCTGGGGCCGGTTGCTGCGGCGTCTCAGGTCTGGGTCCCTCGGCCGCTCTTGATGGATTCGGGTCCATCTTACGCCCTCTTTCAGAGAAGGGAGGTCTGCCGCAACAGGACCGGTGCGCTCGGCTGGCGTCCTCCAAGGCGGCTTATGGGGCCAGGAGGGCCTGGAGGTCGCCCAGCAGGCGGGCCAGCTGGTAGAGCCCGCTCAGGTCTTGGAGATGCTCATGGTCCTCCCGTCAGGTGGCTCGAGCATTGTGCCCTATCGGGGAGTAGGGGTGGGAGCTGAGAGGTTGGAGAGGCTGCCCTCGGGGCATCGGGTGCCGAACTTCCTGCCGTCGGTTCTCTAGATGGTGAAGCTCTCGCCCCAGTCGAGGGGCACCAGCTCCACTCCCTTGGCCTCCAGGGCACCGGTGACGATGTCGTTGATCCAGCGGCGACCGGAGCTGGACAGGTAGAAGTCGTGGATGGGCACCACCTGGTCGGGGGCCAGCCGTCCGGCGAACTCCACTGCCTGGGTGGCCGATCCCCAGGGGGTGATCAAGGGGAGCGCCATGACCGGCGCAGCGGAGATGGGCTGGTAGCTGTCGCCGGGGTGGGTGAAGACGCCCTCGATGGTGAAGGCCCGGTTGGGGGGCGCCGCCCCGTTGGGCAGCGTCTCGTGGGCCACGTCCTCGACGGACACCCGGCGGGGAGTGTCGGTGGTGGCTTGGATCTCCTCCCCGGCCAACAGGTCGACCACCGCCCGGTTGCTGTGGACCACCAGGTCGGATCGCCGGTCGAGCAACCAGCGCACGAAGGCGGGATGCACGTGATCGCGGTGCTCATGCGTGATGAGCACTCTGCTCACCTCGCCGATCGAGTCGAGATCGACCTCCCGGGACTCGAAGGTGAAGAAGCCGGGGTCGAAGAGGTTGACGGCGTCGTCGGTGGTGACCACCAGACAGGAATCGGTGAGGCGTCGGATGGTCGGCATGCCGCCACCTTAACGGCGTCGGTAAGGAAGGCGGTCCGGGGGGGTGGTACGACCAATGGTGGTGCTGGCTCCCAGCCGCTATTCCCCTCAGTGCACCGAGAGCCCATGCCCAGCGCCGGGGGAGCGGGCGTGTTCTCGTCGCCGAGCAACTTTGGCAGCCGCGGTGGGCGGACCTAGCGTGTCGGCACTGAGCGCACTCCAGGAGGTGAGGAGACGTCGTGAGGCCTACTGCTGTAGGGGAATGACGCGGGTGCGCAGCGCCGGGTTCTCGCGGGGTCGGTACTCCGTGGAGTCCGGGGACAGGTCGGCGATGGTGAGGATGTCTGCCAGGGACTCCTGGTAGGTGATTCCGGTCAGCCGGGTGAACGAGTACGACTCGAACATGTCGTATCCGTCGTTGCCCGCCGCCAGAAAGTCGATGGTGGCGACGTCCACCGGTGCCAGGCCGTCTTGCAGCTGCCCGTCGAGGACGTACGGTGTCCCATTGACGGTCAGGTTGACGACCCGGGAACCGGCGTTGCCCTCAGTGGGGGCGGCGTACTCGACGACCAGCCCGGACCACTGGGCGAAGAAGCCCTCCGTGTCCGGCAGCCCCTCGAGCCCGTGCTCGACGGCTGCCAGCAGGTCGGCCGGTGCCACGTCGGTGATCACCGACACGAAGTTGGCGAATGGGGCGATGTCGAAGGTGTCGAGCAGCGTGATCGGTCCCGCGGGGATCACCGAGTCGTTGCGGATTCCCCCGCCGTTCTGCAGCCCGACGATGGGCCCCTCGAGGGTCAACCCGAACTCCCCCGCCCGCTCCTGGGCGGTGGCCACGAACGAGTCAGCCAGCAGGTTGCCGACGTTGGTCTCGCGGGTGCGGACATCGGCGCGCAGGCCATTGAGCGGCACCTGGCTGTTGGTGATCACCGTCTGGTCGAGCTCGGCGACGAAGTCGGCGACTGGCTGTTCGACGTTGCGCAGCAGGAAGCGGTCCTGTGCCAGGTCGCCCGTGACGTCGAGCAGCTCCCAGGAGAAGTCGAGCAGCGTGCCAGCAGCGTTGAAGTTGAGCGTCAGCCGGCCGAGGTCGAGGTAGTCGCCGGGCACCGTCACGATGGGGATCTCGACGCCATCGGCGTTGGTGGCGGTGCGCGGCTCAGCGAGCTCCTCGCCGCCGCCACCGCCGATGATGGCATCGACGCTTGGCAGCTCCGAAGCCAGCTCGACCTCGTTGTCGATGTCCTGCAGATGGCTGGCGACGATCACCAGATCGACGCCCTGCTCGGTGAGCTTCTCGGCCTCGGCCTTGGCGATGGCCGCCAGCTCGGTGAGGATCTCGACGTTGCCGGGCGAGGAGACCTCGCGCAGGTCCGGCGTCGTCAATCCGATGATCCCGATCTGGCGGCGGTCCCGGATGGTGACTGTGGACGCCTGGATACAGCCCAGCTCGACGAGCTCGGCCAGCGCCGGCTCCTTGGAGAAGTCGAGGTTGGCGGAGATGAAGGGGTCGTGCTCGCAGCCCTCCACGCCGGCGATGAAGTCGGCCAGCACGTCGGGTCCGAAGTCGAACTCGTGGTTGCCGATCGTGTAGGCGTCGTAGTCGAGGTAACCCAGCGCGATCGAATCGTAGAAGGGCACCCCCTTGTCGAGGCTTGCCTGGAACTCGGGACTGGCCAGGAAGTTGTCACCCGCGGTCACCGCCACCACGCCCTGGTCCCGGCCCCGCTCCAGCGTTCGCCGCTGATCGAGGAGCAGCCAGCCGAAGCGTGAGATCGAACCGGCGCCGTCCTCGTCGGGCAGCAGGTCGGACTCGCCGTCGTTGTTGTGCAAAACGGTCAACGTGTAAGCGACATCGTCCTCCCCCGGACCGCCAGGCTTGGCGGCTGCCCACAGCTCTCCTGCGGTGACGTGGATAGGTGACGCCGAAGCCCCCGCGGTCAGCGTGAGGACGAGGGCGGAGACAAGCCCCCCGACGGTGGCCTTTCGGATTCGCATCTCTGTACTCCCGCCTCGATGACAACAGACCGGCGGTGAGCCTAGCCATGCAGATGACACCGACGAACCTTGAGTTTTTCGGACCCGTCACCGGTGGCCGCATGACTGGGCAGAGGTCATCGCGCTGTCGCTCTGCCTCCGGTCTGTCTCGTGATCGGCTGGACACTCGGCGCGCGGGCAGAGCGGATCGAGATGGTGAACGGGTGGTGGGCGCGCCATACCTGCCTATGACCCCTCGCGCGAGCCTGCCGCAGGTTCCGCAGTCGATAAGGTGACACCGTGGCAAGACACTTCACCACCGCCCTCTTCACATTCCTGCGAGAGCTGGAAGCCAATAACGACCGGGAGTGGTTCAACGCCAACAAGCAGCGCTACATCGAGCATGTTCAGGAGCCGGCACTCGAGTTCATCGCCGACTTCGACAAGCCCCTTCACGAGATCAGCCCGCACTTCCAGGCCAACGCCAGGGCCCAGGGCGGCTCTCTCTTCCGCGTTCATCGGGACACCCGGTTCTCGAAGGACAAGACCCCCTACAAGACCAACACCGGCATGCATTTCCGGCACGAGTCGGCGAAGGACGTGCACGCCCCAGGCTTCTACCTCCATCTGCAGCCGGGCGAGTGCTTCGCCGGAGTAGGAATGTGGCGCCCGGAGGCCAAGGTGGCTGGTCAGGTGCGGAAGGCGATCGGAGAGGACCCCGAGGGGTGGAGGCAGGCCACCGGCGACGAGCGGTTCACCGAGGTTTGGTCGCTGACGGGCGACTCACTCAGACGCCCTCCCAAGGAGTTCTCCCCCGACCATCCGCTCATCGAGGACCTGAAGCGAAAGGACTTCATAGCCTCAACCCGGCTCACCCAGAAACAGGTCACCTCCGAGGGGTTCCTGGAGGAGTACGCCGACATGTGCCGGAGGGCGGCACCGTTCACCCAGTTCCTCTGCCGGGCGGTGAGAGTGCCATTCTGAGTGGGCCAGTTCTCGAAGGTGACGATGTGGCCGGGCATCAGGGTCATGCCCTGCCGGATCTGCTCGGCGAGCGTGTTGAGCATTCCCCCTGCGGTGGCCGGGTTCACGCCGACGGTGAGCAGTTGGGGATGACCGAATCCGAAGAGTCCGGTGGTGTAGGCCGAGGTTCTCCCGTCCGGTTGGTGAGCGACGCGCCTCTATCATCCGATCGAGAATCCTCGGCGGGACTGTCAACGCCGACACGGACGCCATCACGACGATCGACGTCGCCAGGATC
>JALYHC010000094.1 GCA_030776765.1 Actinomycetota bacterium
ATCCCCCGGTCGTTCAGTCCCGAGACCCCCACGGGCAGGGGGAGCTGGCGGGCCGTGGCGGGAAAGTCGTTGGTCGCCACCCCGGCGGCGCCGGCAGCTGATTGCCGGGCGGCGGGGGGAAGGGTGACGGTGGCCAACCCTACCCAAGCAGGAGTGCCGGTGGGAGGCACCGGCGTGGCCGGGTAGCGAGCACCTCCAGCATGGCCTCGGCCGGGGTGATGCCGCCGATGGTGTGGTCGGCGGCGAAGAACCCGTAGGCGATGGCCCCCACCAGCTTGCCCTCGATGTAGACCGGCGAGCCGGAGAAGCCGAAGGCGATCCCGCCCGTCTGGCTGATCACCCGACCCGAGGTCTCCACCAAGATGAAGTCGATCCCGGGGGGGATCGCGTCGGGGATCACGCCGAGGATCTCGACGTTGAACCGAACCGGGTCTCGACCCTCGATGACCGTGTAGCCCGAGCCGCGCATCCCGGGGCGAAGCTGGTCGACCGGGAACACCTCGGGCGGCTGAGCGCAGTCGGCCTGCCTGCCCGACTGCCCCTCGGTCGTCTGGGCGGCCGAGGGCGCCAGCGTGGCCGCCGACAGGGCAACAACGAAGGCCAGCACGCCTAGGTGCCGGCCAGGGCCTCGCAACCCACCCATCGCCTCTCCCTCCCACCTTCTCGGTGAGCCCGTTCCTTCGGCCCCATCGGCTGGAGCGGATGTACCGGCAGGCGGCCGGTCAAGGGGAACTCATCGCCTCCGCAGGTCTTGCAGGTCGATGGTGTAGGTGCGCTCCCCGGGTATGAACCAGGCCGGTTCGGCCGCCCGACTGGCCAGGAGGCGTGGCTCTGGGTTGGCGGCGTCCAGCACCACGAGGCGCTCCTCGGAGTCCACCAGCAGCACCCACTCCCCGTCTGGAGACCACTGGGCATCCCAGAAGGCGTAGTCGCGGGGCACGTCTTGCAGCCTCAGGAGCTCCTCGGTGCTGCCGTTCGGGTGGCGGAGGGCCAGCTCCGCCTCCTCGTCTGATTCGAAGCCTCCGAAGACGAGCTGCGTGCCGTCCTCCCGCTCTTGGCGCCGCTCGCTCAGGCGAAAGAAGCGCTGCTCGACATCGGTGGCCTCTTCCCTGCCTAGAGAGAAGCGGTCCAGCTCCCAGCCGGTGGTTGGGTCGACGATCAGCACCAGCGACCCTCCGAACTCCTGGAACCCGAGTAGCGCCAGGTTGCCCTCGGGCGTCCAGGCGAGTGGTCCGCCCTCGAACCTCCCGCACAGCACCCTTTCCTCTTGTCCTCCCCCGGCCGGAATCGTGTAGATGCAGGGACCGTCCCTCCCCTCCCACCGGACGAAGGCGACCGTGCCCGGGATGGGCTGCGGCTGCTCGGCCAGGGACGGGAAGTCGGGGATCGGAATGACGCCGTAGACGAAGATGATGGCGCTGACCGCCACCACCACGGCCAGGGCTGCTGCCACGGCCAGGAGGGGCTTGCGGTCCCTCACGACTGCACGCGTTCCCTGAGGCGGGCGGTCACCAAGGCGATCGCCAGCAAGGAGAGACCGGCCAAGAAGAGCGCCATCGGTCCTCCCAGCGTGTCCCCGAAGTACTCGAAGACCCCCTGCGGCACGAACACGAAGAGCCCGGCCGCCCCCAGGGCCAGAAGGGCCGTCTGGCGGGCGGAGATGCTGGCAGCGATGAGGGCGGTCGAGCTGGCCAGTCCCAACAGCAGCGCCCAACCCCGCAGCTCGCCGAAGGAGAAGATTTGTGCACCGATCAGCATGGCCAGCGCACCCAGCACGTAGGCGGCCCGGAGGGGCGGAACCAGACCACCCCATCCCAGCAGCGCCCAGGCCAGCCCCACCGCCCAGAAGGCCAGGCCGTAGAACTCCTCGAGAGACGGCTCCAGCAGGCCGAGGACCCCTCCCACGGCCACCAGGATCCCGGCGAAGAGGGCGACCTGCTGCACGGCGGCCGGTCGCGCTCGCCACAGCACGCCCGCGTAGGCGGTCGTCGCCAGCCCTATGAGAAGGGTGGTCGTCTCCGTGGCGGTTGCCAGCACGTCGTCGGCGACAACCCCGGCGACGTATGCCAGCCCGCCGGCGGAGAGGAACCAGAGGAAGCTCGACAGCCGCCGCACGGCCGGGTCGGAGCCATGCCTGATCCACTGCCCGGCCGCCCACAGCACCACCGTGGCCAGACCCAGCAGGGCCAGCTTGGCCCAGATCTCCAGGTCCGCCCAGAACTGCGACACCAGGGCGCCAGCGGCGATGAGGGCCAGCGAGGCTCCCAGGTAGCCCAGCGCCTCGGCGACCAGCGGTAGGCGGCGTTGCTCGCTTGACCGGTCCCGAGCGGCCTCCCATTCGGCGATGGCGGTAGCCTGCTCGGCGGTGATCAGCCCGGCGCCCGCCCAACGCTGGAGGTGGTTCCCCAACCCCTCGCCGGCAGGCTCCTGTTCGCCGTGTCGATCCATGTCGGCATTGTGCAACGCCTGCAATAAGAAGGTAAGGGCCAAGGTTGAGAAGAATGCTTCCATGTGCGGTCGCGCTAGCGTGCGGCCCGGCCGGGGGGATGCCCGAGCGGCCAAAGGGACCGGACTGTAAATTCGGCGGCGCAGCCTACGGAGGTTCGAATCCTCCTCCCCCCACAGTGTGATGTCTCGGGACATCGTGCACAGATGTCTCGGGACATCCTTCCACCTCACGGCGTCTGCTGCCGCTGGTAGTCCTTGCTCGGATCGAGGGTCAGCTGCCTCAGCACCTCTCCGTCCTCAGTG
>JALYHC010000095.1 GCA_030776765.1 Actinomycetota bacterium
AAGACCCCCTGCCCAACCCTCCCCCGCAAGTGGGGGAGGGAGAAGATCGCACCCTCCCCAACCCTCCCCGGCGAGCGGGGGAGGGAGAAGATCGCAAGCGGGGGAGGAGGAGGGGCACAAGACGACCACCGCCACTCCCTTACAGTAGGGGCACGGTGCGGGAGGGATTGCGCCTCGCCATTCTTACGCTGGCCGCCATCTTCCTGGTGGGCTTCTGGACGCTCGAGGAGGGCGCTTCGGTGGCCGGCCGCGACTTCCTCGGCACGGTGGTGCTCTCGCTCCCCTTCCTCCTGCTGGCCGCCTGGGCAAGGGTCTCCGGAGACCGCGTCTTTGCTCTGATGATCGCCGCCTCGGCGGTCCTGCTGGCGGTCCGCTTCGAGATCGCCGGCTGGTCGGTGGACAAGGGCGACCTGGTGCCCATCCCCATCGAGGTGGGCGTCGCCTACCTGCTCTTCCGCCTGGGCCGGCTGGTCTGGCGGCGTTGGGCTGCCCGAGAGCTGGGTATGTAATGAGGGCACCGCAGCTACCTTGAGGACCGCGACCGGAGGAGGACCAATGGAGAGAACCCAGCACTTCAACGAGCTCGCCGCCCAGCTCTGCGTGGACAGCATCCGGGCCACCACTGCCGCCGGCTCCGGACACCCCACCTCTTCCATGTCGGCGGCCCACCTGGCGGCGGTCCTCTTCTCAGAGCACCTGCGCTACGACGTCGACTCCCCCCACTACCCGGCCAACGATCGGTTCGTGCTCTCCAAGGGCCACGCCTCACCACTCCTCTACGCCCTCTTCAAAGCGGTAGGGGCCATCAGCGACCAAGAGCTCCTCTCCCTGCGAGAGTTCGGCAGCCCCCTGGAGGGCCATCCGGCACCGGTGGAAGGGCTCCCCTGGGTGGACGTGGCCACCGGCTCGCTGGGCCAGGGGCTGTCCATGGGGCTGGGCATGGCACTGGCCATGCGGCTGCAAGAGCTCCCCGGCCGGGTGTGGGTGCTGCTGGGCGACTCCGAGGTGGTGGAGGGGTCGGTGTGGGAGGCGATGGCCAACGCCTCCCACCAGCAGGCGGACAATCTCATCGCCATCTTGGACATGAACCGGCTCGGCCAGCGAGGCCCCACCATGCTGCAGTGGGACGGAGACGCCTACGCCGAGCGGGCCCGTGCCTTCGGATGGCACGCCCTCCAGGTCGATGGCCACGACGTGGAGGCCGTCGACGCCGCCTACCGGGAAGCCGAGCGCAGCAACCGTCCCGCCTTCATCGTGGCCCGCACCGTGAAGGGCTGGGGGGTGTCGTTCCTGGCGGACGAGGAGGGATACCACGGCAAGGGGTTCTCCGAGGAGCAAGCCCGCCAGGCCATCGAGGAGCTGGGTGGGGAGCGCTCCATCACCATCACTCCCCCCAAGCCGGAGGCGGTGGCTCCCAAGGAGCGCGCCCCTGCCGACTACCAGCGGCCCAGCTACCAGGAGGGCATCGCCACCCGCAAGGCCTTCGGCCGGGCCCTGGCCGCTCTGGGGCCGGCCAAGCCCGACCTGGTGGTGCTGGACGGTGAGGTCTCCAACTCCACCTACACCGAGGAGTTCGAAGAGGCGGTCCGGGAGCGCTTCTTCCAGATGTACATCGGGGAGCAGAACATGGTCGGGGCGGCGGTGGGCATGCAGGCCCTCGGCCTGCGGCCGGTGGCGGCCACCTTCGCCGCCTTCTTGACCCGCGCCTACGACTTCATCCGCATGGCGGCCGTCTCCAGGGCCGACCTGGCGCTCTCCGGATCGCATGCCGGGGTCTCCATCGGTGAGGACGGTCCCTCCCAGATGGGCCTGGAGGACCTGGCCATGATGCGGGCCGTGCAGGGCTCGACGGTGCTCTACCCGGCTGACGGGAACTCGACGGTGCGCCTGGTGGAGGCCATGCTCGAGCAGCCCGGCATCTCCTACCTGCGCACCACCCGGGAGACCACCCCCCTGCTCTACGGGCCCGAGGACGACTTCCCGGTGGGGGGAAGCAAGGTGCTGCGCCGAAGCGACCAGGACCGGGCCACCATCGTGGGCGCCGGCGTCACCGTCTTCCAGGCCCTCGAGGCGTCCGACGCCCTGGCCGAGGAAGGCCTGGCCGTCCGGGTCATCGACGCCTACTCGGTGAAGCCCATCGACGTGCGGGCGCTTCGCCGGGCCCTCGACGAGACCGGCCTCCTGCTGGTGGCCGAGGACCACTGGAGGGAGGGGGGAGTCGGAGACGCGGTGCTGGAGGCCCTCTCTGCCGGAGGCGCCACGCTCCCCGGACGGGTGGTCAAGCTGGCGGTGACCGAGATGCCCGGCTCGGGAAGCCCCGACGAGCTGCGCGAGTGGGCGGGCATCTCGGCAGGCCAGATCGCCGAGGCGGTGCGACGCAACCTGTGAGGGGCCTCACTTCTGAGGGTGAGGAGCCGGGCGCATCACCGAAGGGTCGAGCGGGCGAGGGTGGTCGTCGCGCAACTGGTCGGAGGGGATGCTCAAGCCCCGCCGGAAGGGCACCCGGGAGCCGTCTGCCTTGACGGCCCTGGCCAGGCAGCGGTTCTCGGTGTAGAAGCGCACCTGGGGCCGCTCCAGGCCGGCGAACTCGCACAGGTCCTGGATGCACAACGCCGTCGGCTGCCACCACATCCCGGCGTAGAAGCGCCCGAAGTTGGCGTAGGAGTGCTCGAAGCTGTCCACCGCGTTCGACTCGATGAGCAGCACCCCGCCGGGCTTGAGGAGCTCTTGGAGGACCACCAGGCCGGCCAGCATGTCGCTCAGGTGGTAGAGCACCCCGGAGAGGAGGATCTGGTCGAGGCTGGCGGGTTCCAGGTGCTCCCCCAGGTGATAGAGACTGGCGGTGAGGGGGCGAACGTTGCCCATCCGGAAGGCGTCCGCCAGGAAGGCGCATTGCTCCACGTGCTCGGGAATCTCGTCCACCGCGTACACCGTCTCCGCCCGGCGGGCCGCCATGAGCAGCGACAGGCCTCCCGTGAAGCAGCCCACGTCGGCCACCCGGGAGCCTTCCGGGGCCCACCACGACCAGGCGTCCAGGCATCCGGCGATCTGCAGGTAGGACTCCCCCAACAGTCCCTCCTTCCGAAACGGCCCGAACTCGATGGTGTGCCCCCAGCCGTATTGGGACTGGTGGTCGAGGCGCTCGACGGCGGCCCGCACCTCCTCCAGGCTGGCGGTGGGCAGGTCTTCCGGCAGCCGCAGTGGCCACGCCGCCGGAGCAGGCACCTGTTCTTGCCGCTTGGCGGCTCTGCGCCTCAGGCGCATCCTCTGCTCACCACCGCCAGCTCCCGCCGGGAGCGGTTGAGGCGCTCCACACCGTCGCTCGTCACCACCACGATGTCCTCGATGCGCATCCCGAAGCTGCCCGGCAGGTAGATGCCCGGCTCCACCGAGAAGGCCATGCCCGGCGCCAGCTCCAGGCGGTTGCCCTCCACGATGTATGGGTCCTCGTGAGGCTCCAGTCCGATGCCGTGGCCGGTGCGGTGGACGAAGTATTCGCCGTAGCCGGCCTGCTCGATCATCGAGCGGGCCGCCCGGTCCACCGATTGGGCGCTTCTGCCGGGACGAACCGCCGCCACCGCCGCCTCCTGCGCCTCTTGCAACAGGGAGTAGGCGGCCCGGAACTGGCGGCCCGGCTCCCCCAGGTGGAAGGTGCGGGTGGTGTCCGAGCAGTAGCCTCCCAGCCTGCCCCCGAAGTCCACCACCAGACAGTCTCCCACCCCCATCACCCGCTCCCCCGCCTCGTGATGGGGGGAAGCGGCGTTGGGCCCCGAGGCGACGATGGTGAAGGCGGCCGTCTCGTGGCC
>JALYHC010000096.1 GCA_030776765.1 Actinomycetota bacterium
TCCCCGAGGGGATCGAACCTCCGATCATCGCTCCTGTCGACATCCCGTCCTGAGCCCGGCGCTGCCGGTCGTCTCCGGCAGGGAGGTCGTGCGCGCCCTGGAGCGGGCCGGGTTCAGCAAGTGAGCAGAGGGCCACCCACGTCAAGCTTCGCAGTGAGGCCGCCGGGAGGACGGTGATCGTGCCGCTTCATCTGCGAGGGTCCCAGCACCGTAGACCCAGCGAAGAGACCGAGGTCCTCAGCGAACGCATGCGCAACGCCGACGTGGACGCCGTCCTGGTCATCAGCTCAACGGCAAGCTCCTCGGCCTCTACCGAGATCGTCGAGCTCCGGCGCCTTCTGGAGGCGAGTGAGGAGCGGCCCTAACCCCGGAGCAGCCGGGCCAGCCCGAAGACCCGGAGCAGGGGGTCGGCCAGGATCCCGGCTGCGACCACCCCGAGGGCGGCCAGCCCGGTAGCTACCGCCGCCGGCTGACCGAGGAGGGGGAGCGGCTCGGGGGCCCTCTCCAGGTAGGCGGGGCCCACCACCCGCAGGTAGTAGGCCAGCGAGACCACGGTGTTGGCCGCCGCCACCACCGCCAGCCAGGCGTACCCGGCCTCGATGGCGACCGCGAAGACTGCCAGCTTGGCCGGGAACCCCACCAGGGGCGGGATCCCTACGAAGGACAGGAAGGCGATCACGAGGGCCCCGGCCAGCAGCGGATGGGCGCTCGCCAGCCCTCGGTAGGAGGATCGGTCGGCCGCCCCCACCAGCTCCACCACCACGCCGAAGGCGGCCAGATTGGCCAGGGCGTATGCCGCCAGGAAGAGGAGGAGGGAGGGGACGGCCAGCTCGCTCCGCCCGAGCGCCACCACTGCCATCAGTGCGTAGCCGGTCTGGGAGATCGCCGACCATCCGAGCAGACGCCGCACGTCCTCCTGCCACAGCGCCGCCAGGTTGCCGAGGGTCATCGTGGCGGCCGCCAGGACGGCCACCGCCGCCCGCCACCCTACCCCGTCTTCGGGGAGGAGGAGGGCGAAGCGGGCCAGGGCCACCAGGGCCCCCACCTTGGGGGCGGTGGTGAGGAAGGCCGCCACCGGTGCCGGGGCTCCGTCGGCCACGTCCGGCAGCCAGGCGTGGGCGGGGACCGCTCCCAGCTTGAAGGCCAGGGCGACCGCCACCAGGGCGACGGCCGCCACCAGGGCCACTCCCCGGGAGGAGGCCAGGCCCTCGGCCAGCCCTGGATAGGTGGTGGTCCCGGCGAGCCCGAAGAGGAGGGCCGCCCCATAGAGGAGCGCCCCGTTGGTCAGCCCCCCCAGGAGGAAGTATTTGATCCCCGCCTCTCCCGACCGAGGGGAGTCCCTGTGGTAGGAGGCCAGCACGTAGCCTGGGGCAGAGGAGAGGACCACCCCCAGGATCAGCTCCATGAGGTCGGCGGCGGCGGCCAGGACGACGGCGCCCAGGGTCGAGACCAGCAGCAGGAAGTAGTACTCGCCGTGGCGCGGGTCGGTCCGGAACCACTCGACGGAGAGGAGCACCACCAGCGCGGCCACCCCGAGGAGGATCAGCTTGGCCCAAACCGCCGCCCCGTCGGCGGCGTAGGTGTCGAAGAAGCTCAGCGCCTGGGGTCCGCGCAGCATGGCGAGGGAGGCCAGGGCGGCCGTCCCGATCGCACCCAGGGCGAGCAGGGCCGCCACCGGCTGCCGGCGGCGGGGGGCGAAGAGGGCGAAGACCAGCACCGCCACCGCCCCGAGGGCCAGGGCCAGCTCAGGGACGACGTCGCCGACCGGCATCAGCTCCCCACCACCGCCTGCGCGGTGGCGTCGATCACCCCGAGCAGCCAGGCGGGGGCCACCCCGATCAGCACCAGCAGGGCGAGGAGCGGGAGGAGGGCGGCGATCTCGTCACGTCGAAGGTCGGTCCAGGAGGCCCAGCGGTCGGGGAGGCTCCCCAAGAAGATCTGCTGGAGCATGCGGAGGAACATGGCGGCGGTGATGATGATCCCGACCAGGCCGATGGCGGCCAGCAGCGGGTAGACGGCGAAGGTGCCGGCGAAGATCTGGATCTCGGCCACGAACAGGGCCAGGCCCGGGAGCCCCAGGCTGGCGAAGGCGGCCAGGATCGTCGCCGCGGTGAGGGCGGGGGCCCGGCCGGCCAGCCCGCCGAATACCGGCATCTCGTAGCTCTCGGCTCGCGCCCAGAAGGAGCCGGAGATGAGGAAGAGGGCCCCGGTGGCCAGGCCGTGGGCCACCATCTCCACCGTCGCCCCCACCAGGGCCAGGGAGCGCGCGGAGGTGTCGCCCAGGGCGGAGCCGGCCACCGCCAGGCCGAGGATCACGTAGCCCATGTGGTTGATGCTCGAGTAGGCGACGAGCCGCTTCAGGTTGGACTGGGCGAAGGCCACCAGGGCCCCGTAGAGGATGCTCACCACCCCGAAGAGCGCCAGGGGGAGGGCGAACTTCTGGAAGGTCCCGGGCATCATCTCGAGGAGGACCCGGTAGAAGGCGTAGGTCCCCATCTTGAGGAGCACCCCGGCCAGGATGGCCGAGGCGGGGGCGGGGGCGTCGACGTGGGCCGGGGGGAGCCAGGTGTGGAGGGGGACGATGGGCGTCTTGATGGCGAACCCCACCGCGAAGCCGAGGAAGACTAGGCCCGAGCGCAGCCCTCCGGCGGGGAGGGGCCGCTGGCGCATGATCTCGACCATGTCGAAGGTGCGGGGGTCGGTGGCCAGGTAGAGGCCCAAGATGGCCAGCAGGAAGGCCAGGGACCCGGCCAGGGTGTAGAGGAAGAACTTGAGGGCCGAGCGCTGGGCGTCGCCGTGCCCCCACACCCCGATGAGGAAGTACATCCCCACCAGGTTGAGGTCCCAGAAGACGTAGAAGAGGAAGAGGTCGACGGCCAGGAAGACACCCAGGGACGCCGCCTCGAGGAACAGAAAGGCGGCGAAGTACTGGCGGGCCCTCCCCCGGAAGTCGACCGGGAAGGCGATGGCGCAGAGGAAGAGCAGGGCGGTGAGGGCGGCCAGGGAGAGCGACACCCCGTCCACCCCTACCTTGTAACCGACCCCGAGGGTGGGGATCCAGGGGGCGGCCTCCACCAGCTCGGGGAGCGGGCCACCCTCGAAGCGGGTCCAGGTCACCCCCAGCAACACCAGGGGGACGGCCGAGACCGCCGCCGCGCCCGCCCGCAGGGCCTGAGGACGCCGGCCGGGGAGCAGGGCGAAGACCGGGGCGGCGAGGAGCGGGACCAAGATGGCGGCGGTCAGCATCGCTACCTCCAGGCGAAGGCCACGGCCAACAGCACCGCCAGTCCGACCGCCACCACCAGGAAGTAGTGGTGTGAGAGCCCGGTCTGCGGTCGGCGGGCCAGCCGCCCGGCCCGCCCCACCACCCCGGCCAACCCCTCGATTGCCCGGTCGACCGCTCCCTCGTCCGTCAGTCGAGAGGCCCGTGCTGCCTCGAGCGCGGCGCGGGCCACGGCTCTTACCGCCCCATCAGCGCCGGCCTCCCCCAGGCTGGAGAGAACTCGTGAGGCGACCTCCCCGATCCGACCGGCAGCCCGCACCCCTGCATCCACCACCGCCTCGTCGGCTCGCGCCACGGCCCCGGAC
>JALYHC010000097.1 GCA_030776765.1 Actinomycetota bacterium
GGGCTACCGCGACCAGTCACCGGTCCAGCTGGGAGGAGCCGTAGGTCACTTCGTCTCCCGACTTTGTAGGTGTGGACCACCACCCCGGTGCTGGCACCGCGCCCCTGACGCCGATGCGCATCGACCATGTCATCGTGGCCGTCAGCGATCTCGATGCGGCCGCCTGGCAGATGTGGCAGGAGTTCGGCCTGGCCTCCGCCGAGGGGGGCGTGCATCCGGGCTGGGGGACCGGCAACCGGGTGATCCGCTTGGCTTCGCCTACCTGGAGCTGCTCGGCGTAGTGGACGCCGACCTGGCCCGCGCCAGCGCCCTCGGCCGATGGATCCAGCAGGTCTCCTCTGCCGGTGACCGCCTGGTTGCCTGGTCAGTGGAGGTGGACGACATCGATGAGGTGGCGAGGCGCCTCGGGCTCGAGGTCGCTTCGGGAGGCCGGCTTCGCCCCGACGGGAGGCGCCTGAGCTTCCGCCTGGCGGGGGTGGAGGTGGCCCGGCAGCGCCCCTGGTTGCCCTTCTTCGTCGCCTGGGAGCATGCCGCCATGCGGCCCAGCCCGCAAGAGGTGGGCCACCGCCTGGAGGTGCAGGATCTCTCCTGGGTGGAGGTCTCGGGAGACTCGACCGAGCTCGAGCGGTGGCTGGGAGGGACCCGTCTGCCGGTCCGGTTCGTCCCAACGGGAGGCACTCCTCTCGGGGTGAGCAGGGTGGGAATCAGCACCTCGGACGGGGAGTTGGTCCTCGATGAGTATGGACGAGCCACAGGACTCGACTGACGAGGAGCTACACCGAATCCTCGATGATTCCCGGGTGGCGGCGGTGGTGGGAGCGTCCGCCCGGCCCGAGCGCCCCTCCAATGGCGTCATCCGCTACCTGCTTCGCAACAGCCGCCTGCGCATCTTCCCCGTCAACCCGCATCACGCTGAGGTGCTGGGCATGGAGTGCTACCCAAGCCTTCACCACGTGCCGGAGCGGCCCGACCTGGTGGTGGTCTTCCGCAGGCCGCAGTTCGTGCGCGAGGTGGTGGAGGATGCGGTGGCCAAGGGGGCAGACGTCATCTGGATGCAGCTGGGGATCAGAAACGCAGTAGCTGCTCAAACGGCCCGAGAGGCGGGCCTGGATGTCGTTCAGGACCGCTGCCTGGCCATCGAGCATCGCCGGCTCCTAGGTCCCCAGCGGTGATGCACGAGCACCGCGACCTGTTGTTCGACGTGGCCGCCCGAGCGGCCGATTATCTGGAGGTGATCGACGACCGTCCGGTCCATCCCGGTCGGGTCGTCGACCTGGACCGGCTGGACGGTCCCCTTCCCGACGGCCCCACCGATCCCGCCGGGGTGGTGGCCCTGCTCCACGAGGTAGGCGGCCGCGCCACGGTTTCGTCTGCCGGAGGCCGCTACTTCGGCTTCGTGACCGGGGGAGCGCTCCCTGCTGCCCTGGCCGCCAACTGGCTGGCGGGTGCCTGGGATCAAAACGCCGCCCTGTCGGTCATGTCGCCCGCCGCATCCCGCTTGGAGGAGGTTTCCCTCCGCTGGGTCGTCGAGGCGCTCGGGCTGCCCGGAGGAACGGGCGGCGCCCTGGTCACCGGAGCCACCATGGCCAACTTCGCCGCCCTGGCCGCCGCTCGTCACGCCCTCTCGGCTCGGGCATGGTGGGACGTGGGAGCCGATGGCTTGTACGGGGCGCCTCCCGTGCGGGTGGTGGTGGGCGAGGAGGTGCACGTGAGCGTGCTCAAGGCACTGTCCATGCTCGGCCTGGGCCGGAGGCGGGTCGAGCGGGTGCCCGTGGACGACCAGGGCCGCATGCGCGCCGACGCCCTCCCCCATCTGGACGACCAGACGGTCCTTTGCCTGCAAGCCGGCAACGTCAACACAGGCGCCTCCGATCCTTTCGAGGAGCTCATCGCCGCCGCCCGCCAGAAGGCTGCCTGGGTTCACGTCGACGGGGCATTCGGGCTGTGGGCGGCGGCCTCCCCAAGGCTGGCCGGGCAGGTGAGGGGGGTCGAGGGGGCCCACTCCTGGGCCACCGACGGCCACAAGTGGCTCAACGTGCCATACGACTGTGGCATCGTCCTCGTCGCCCACCCCACCCATCTGGAGGAAGCCATGAGCTTGAGTGCCGCCTACCTCGGCCAATCGGCGGGAAGGCAGGGGATGAACTGGAGCCCCGAGTCCTCCCGTCGAGCTCGTGGCGTGGAGGTGTGGGCGGCGTTGCGCTCGCTGGGGGGGACCGGCCTTGCCGAGCTGCTCGAGCGATGCTGTCGCCACGCCCGTCGCTTCGCCGAAGGGCTGTCGGCGGCAGGGTTCGAGGTGCTCAATCAGGTGG
>JALYHC010000098.1 GCA_030776765.1 Actinomycetota bacterium
CATTGAGAATGCCCCTCACGATGTCGGAATCACCCCCACCCCAACCTCCCATCATCACCGTGCGGACCGGGCATCCCGACTTCCTCGACCTGCCATGGCATCGCTCGATCCGCTCCTGGGAGACCGAACGCCTGATCGACCTGCCACGGGGCATCTCCCGACACGAGGTGCGCTTCGTCGTCTACCCCAGCGGCATCTACGCCATCAAGGAGCTGCCCCGGGAACCGGCTCGCCGCGACTACCGAGTGCTGCGCGAGCTGGAGGAGGAGGGCGGCCCGGCCGTGGAACCGGTGGGCCTGGTGGAGCGCCTGGGCGTCGACCCGGAGGCGGAGGAGGCGGCCGCCCTCATCACCCGCTACCTGAACTACTCGTTCTCCTACCGCGAGCTGATCTCCGGAGGGGGCTTCGGCCCCCGGCGCCCGCTGATGCTGGACGCCTTCGCCAACCTCCTGGTCGGGCTGCACCTCCTCGGCTGCTTTTGGGCCGACTGCTCCCTCTCCAACGTGCTCTACCGCTACGACGCCGAGACCATCGAGGCCATCATGGTCGATGCCGAGACCGCCTCCATCTTCGCCACCCTGAGTGACGGCCAGCGCCTCCACGACCTGGAGATCATGATGGAGAACGTGGCCGGGGAGATGATGGACATCGCCGCGCAGACCGGGCACCCCCTCGACGAGGCCGACATTCACCTGGGGCGGGACATCGCAGGCCGCTACCGGGCGCTCTGGGATGAGCTGACCAGCGTGGAGACCGTCGGCCAGGACGAGCGCTACCGGATCAACCAGCGGGTGGAGCGGCTCCACGACCTCGGCTTTCAGGTGGAGGAGATCAACCTGCTGCCCACCGCCGACGGCCACCGCCTGCAGATCAAGACCAAGGTGGGCGGGCGCCACTTCCACTCGTGGCGGCTCAAGGAGCTCACCGGCATCGACGCTTCGGAACGGCAGGCCCGCCAGATCCTCTCCGACATGCACTACTACCAGATGCAACACGACGGGGCCAGCCCCACCCAGAAGGAAGTGCTGGCGGTGCGCTGGCGGGTGGGCGTCTTCGAGCCCTACCTGCAGCGCATCTCCCGCCAGCCCGGGGTGCTCGACCCGGTGCAGGCCTACTGCGACTTCCTGCACCACCGCTACGTCCTCTCGGTGCGGGAGCAGCGCGACGTGGGCAACGAGGCCGCCTTCCGGGACTGGACTATGGCCGGCCGCCCCGGCTACCCCGTTGGGCAAGCCTGAGCTGATCAGCGCCGGATGAGGGCCGGCCGACGGTGGGACGGGGTTGGAGTTGCTCCTGCAGCTCTTCGGTGGTGAGCGGCCTCCCCACCAGCTGGCGTTTGAAGTGGGTCCAGGTTCTCACGGTTGTCTTGTCTGACGGATGAAGGATAAGGCTCCCGAGGCCCTCCGAGGACTACCGTCTCGGGGTGCTGAGCGCCAACCCCTACTGGCGGCTGGTGCGGGACAACCGCGACTTCCGCCGGCTCTACCTGGCCCAGATCATCTCCTTCGGCGGCGACTGGTTCCTCACCGTGCCCCTGCTGGGCCTGATCTTCGAGATGACCGGCTCGGCCCTGGCCACCGGGGCGGTGCTGGCGGTCCAGGCATTGCCCACCTTCCTCCTCGCTCCGCTGGCCGGGATGGCGGCAGACCGGTTCGATCGGAAGGTCATCATGATCGCCGCAGACCTGGGGCGGATGGTGGTGGTGCTCGGCTTGCTGCTGGTGGATGACCTCGGGTCGCCGCTTCTCGCCTTCGCCCTGGTTGGGTTGGTCTCGGTGGGGACGGCCTTCTTCTTCCCGGCCTCCTCCAGCGCCCTGCCCAACCTGGTGGAAGGCCGCCAGCTCGCCCCGGCCAACGTGCTGTTGGGCTCGGCATGGGGAACCATGGCCGCCGTCGGCTCGGCAGTCGGTGGGACCTTCGCCGCCACCCTGGGGCGAGACGCCTCCTTCACCGTCGATTCCCTCACCTACCTGGCCTCGGCGGTGCTCATCGTGCGGATCGCCCGGCCTTTCGCCGAGCCGAGCGCGGGCCGGAGGCCCGGCTTTCTCCACTCGGCGCGGGAGGCGATTGACTACGCCCGGGCGCACCCAGAAGTGGCCGCTCTGCTGACCTCCAAGGCGGGCTTCGGCATCACCGGTGGCGCCCTGGTGCTGCTGCCGGTGATCTCCTTCCAGCTCTTCGGGACCGGGGACCAGGGGACGGGAGTGCTGTTCGGCGCCCGCGGCCTGGGGGTGCTCCTCGGGCCCTTCCTCGTCAAGCGCCTGCTGGGCGACAACGACCGCCGCCTGGTGGGGTCGATTGGCTACTCAATGGCCGCCTGGGGGGTCTGCTACAGCCTGCTCTCAGTGGCGCCCACTCTGGCCTTGGCAGCGCTGGCGGTGATGGCAGGCCACATGGGAGGCGGGAACCAGTGGGTGATGTCCACCTACGGCCTGCAGGTACTCACCCCCGACTTCGTGCGGGGGCGCATCTTCAGCTTCGACTTTGGCCTGGTCATGCTGTCCATCTCCGCCTCCTACCTGCTGGCGGGCTCACTGTCGGAGAGGCTGGGCGTGCAACCGGTGCTGCTGGGAGCCGGCCTGCTGGCCATGGCCTTCGGGCTGACATGGCGCCGGATCACCAACAAGTACTGGGAGGCGTTGGAGCCGGCTCCCCCTCGGGCTTGAGGACAACCTCACCCTCCGGCTTGCGGGAGGGGGCCGGGGGGAGGGTCCTTCTAATGTGCCGGGCGGGCGGCTCCCCCGTACTTCATGCGGGTGTTGCCCAACCAGGCCACGTCCCGCTCCTTGCCCTCCTCCAGGTCCCCGTTGAAACCGCAGTCCACCAGCTCCCCCACATAGAGGGTGTGGGTGCCCAGGTCGTGCGACTGGCGGACCTCGACCTCCATCCAGGCCACCGCCTCCTCGAAGATGGGCGCCCCGGTCTTGCCCTCCCGCACCGGCCGGCCGTTGAGGGTCATGCCCTCCTTCTCCGCCGGCCGGGAGAACTTGACGAAGACCTTGGTGTCCTCCGCCGGCCACAGGTTGATGCTGAAGCTGCCCGTCTCGTCGATGAGCCGCTTGGTCAACGCCTTGTTCTCCACTGAGGTGGCGATCAGCACGGGCTCCATGCTCACCTGGGTCACCCAGCTGGCCGTCATCCCGTTCCAGGTATCTCCGGCCCGGGCGCCGATCAGGAAGAGGCCGTTGGGGATCTTCCAGGTCACCTGGTTGATCACCTTCTCGTCAAGGTCCGGCACT
>JALYHC010000099.1 GCA_030776765.1 Actinomycetota bacterium
AGGTACTTGTCTCCGGAGATCATGGGGCCATCGAGCGCTGGCGACAGGAGCAGCGCCTGGCCCGCACCCTCGAGCGGAGGCCCGAGTTGCTCCCCAGCCCGGAGGAGGATGGCGAGGGGCCCTAGGCCTGCTGATAGACTGCGGGCAACGCCGCCCCTGGCACGCCGGGAGATCCGATGAACAAGCTCGATCAGGTCGAGAGCGCCTACCTGCGCGAGGATATCCCCCACTTCTCACCCGGGGACACGGTACGGGTGCACGTGCGGGTGGCGGAGGCGGGCCGGGAGCGCACGCAGGTCTTCGAGGGAGTGGTGCTGGCCAGGGATGGGGGCGGTTTGACCTCTACGTTCACGGTGCGCAAGGTGAGCTTCGGGGTGGGGGTGGAGCGCATCTTCCCCGTTCACGCCCCCATCATTCAGCGCATCGAGGTGGTGCGGCGCGGGGACGTGCGGCGCGCCAAGCTCTACTTTCTTCGCCAGCGGGTGGGCAAGGCCGCCCGTATCAAGGAGCAGCGCGACTAACTGCCCCATGTCGCCTGCTTCAGCGAGTCCACTACTGTCTTGACGTGGCAACGCTGAGACAGCCGTCCGACGATCGCCACCCGTCCGTCTCCCCGGTGACGTCTCCCAAGGAGCAGAGAGGCTCGTTCTGGCGGGAGTTGCCCGTCCTCGTGGTGGTGGCGCTGGCGGTGGCGGTACTCATCAAGACCTTTCTCGTGCAGGCCTTCTACATCCCCTCCGGCTCGATGGAGCCGACCCTCCACCCCGGCGATCGGGTGCTGGTCAACAAGCTGGCCTACCGCTTGGGCGAGCCGGAGCGGGGCGACATCGTCGTCTTCGACTCGCCCTTCCGGCCCCACCAGCCGCAGGAGAGCTTCTTGGAGTCCACCGCCCGCAATGTGGCGGAGGCGCTGGGCATCGGCAGTCCCGCCTCGGAGTTCATCAAGCGGATTGTGGCTCTGCCCGGAGACAGCGTGGAGATCCGGGAGGGAAGGGTCTACGTCAATGGCCAGCTCACCGCTGAGCCCTACCTGGGCAACGATTCGATGATGGGCAACTATGGGCCGGTCGAGGTCCCGCCGGACGAGGTGTTCGTGATGGGTGACAATCGGTCGCACAGCCAGGACAGCCGCGTGTTCGGGACCATCTCGTTTGAGGAGGTGGTGGGGGAGGCTTTCGTGCGCGTGTGGCCGCCCACCCGTTGGGACCGCTTGTGACGGCGCCCTGGCCGTACCGAGTAGGTCACAGGCGCCGGCTACATAGATAAGCGCCCGGCGAGAACCGCCGGGGGCGTGTGTGGCTCAACCCAGCCAGTCGAAGGAGAAAGGCACAGGAGAGGTGGTAGAGACGGGGCGAGGGGGTATGATCGGCGGTACGTCACGAAGGTGCAGCGGGGAAGTGCTGCCCGGCTGGCACGAGGTCCCGGTTGATCGCCGTCCGTTCACCAGCGTGGGGCCAAGTGGGGAAGGTGTGAGATGAGCGAGGAAGACCTCGAGCGGTACGAGACTGAGGTCGAGCTCCAGATCTACAAGGAGTACCGGGATGTTCTGCCCATGTTCCGGTACGTGGTCGAGACCGAGCGGCGCTTCTACCTGGCCAACAAGGTCGCCATGCACACCCGCCAGGCCAACGGCTCGATCTTCTTCGAGATCGAGCTCGAGGATGCGTGGGTATGGGACATGTACCGTCCGGCCCGCTTCCTGCAGAGGGTGCGGGTGCTGACTTTCCGAGACGTCAACATCGAAGAGCTGGAGTCGAGCGGCCGGCTCTGAGCGCTCACCATCTAGGGCGGTGGGGCGAGCAGGTCGCCGCCGACTTCTTGCAGGCCCGAGGGGCGGTGGTGGTGGCCCGCAACCCGCGAGAGGGCCGGGGAGAGATCGACCTGCTGGTGCGCTTTGATCGCCAGCTGGCGGCAGTGGAGGTCAAGACCCGTCTGGGCGAGGCGGGGATGGACCCGGCCGAGGCATTCACGCCAGAGAAGGCCGCCCAAGTACGGAGGCTGGCGGCGAACCTGCGGCCGCCCGCCTACCGAGTCGACCTGGTGGCGGTAACGGTGGGACGGGAAGGTGTGGCGGTGCGCTGGGTTCCCGGCGCCTGAGGCGGAGCTATCCGGAGAGTGCCCATACCAGGGCCGCCCCGATGGCCGCCACCGCGAGGATCACCATGGCCAAGTCGGCAGCCGTTCGCCTCTGCTTGCGAAATGGATCGAAACCCATCGAAGAACCTTAGACGCAAGTCCGCCTGCTGAGAGGGGCTCGGGTTCCCCCTCCCTCTGCGAGGGGGTAGGGTGAGGGCCCTTCTGCATAGCCGCAAAGGTACCACCGGCCAGGTTGGGGACTGGGGCGTCCTCTAGCCGCACTGCAGGCTATTACTGAAACCGTGGACGGCATCGGCACCCAGCCTCCTCGCCTCAGGACGACCTTCAGGGAGAGAGCCTCCTTGCTGGCCGGTGCCGGAGCGGGTGCTTTGGCGCTTGCCTTCCTTGCCTTGGGGATCGAGCTGGTGGGTCTGGCGGTGGCCCTGCTCCTCGGGGCGCTCGGCCTGGCCGACCCCGGCCTGGAGGGGTCGGTGGGGGAGCGGTTGGCCGGCGGCCTGGTGGTTGCTGTGCTCGGCTGGTTCTTTTTGGGAGTCGCCTGGGAGGGGCTGATCGGCTTCGCCCCTCGCCCGGGCAGGTGGGGCGCCGACCAGCTGGCCGTGGCATGGCTGCTGGCCGTGCTGGCGGTGGGAGCCGGGCTGACCGCTCTTGGGTGGCTGGCGGGCAACCATGCCGGGCCGCTGTGGCCCGGTCTCTTCGAAGCGGGGCTGCTTCTGTGGTCCACCGGTTGGGCGGGGCTGAGCGGCGTCCCGGTGGTGGTGGGGATCTTGTGGGCCCTGGAGAGGCTCTGGCCGAAGGTGCGCTGGGAGGCGGGGCGGCTCCCGGTGCTGCTGGCGGCATGGGCCATTGTGGCCATGCTGCTCTTCGGCTGGGCCAGGGGTGCGGCCTAGTGTCAGAGCCTTAGGCCCAGGCGCCCGGCAAGCCGGAGCAGGGTTCGCTGGGCGCGGCCGGCGGAGGTGCCCCCGGCTCGGAGGATGCCCTCCGCCAACTCTTCGAGAGCGCCGATCGCCCGCGGCGTGTCGAGGTCGTCGTCGAGGGAAGCCAGGAAACGTCGTTCGGCCTCGTTCGCCCTCACCTCCTTAGCTTCTCCCTCCCGAGCGGGGAGCCGGGCCGCCTCCGCCAGCCGGTCGGCCAGGCGGGCGGCGGCACCGAGGTCCTCCTGGTCGAAGTCCAGCGGCTCCCGATAGTGGGTTCCCAGGAGGTGGAGGCGCAGCGAGTCGCCCGAGTAGCCGCCGAGGAGGTCGCGGACGAACACCATGTTGCCCGCCGACTTGGACATCTTGCGACCCTCGAGCAGCACCAGGCCAACGTGTACCCAGAAGCGGGCGAAGGGCTCCTTGCCGGTGAGCGCCTCCGACTGGGCCAGCTCGCTCTCGTGGTGGGGGTAGACGAGGTCGGCCCCGCCTCCGTGGATGTCGAGCTGGTCCCCCAAATGGGCCAGAGCCAACGCCGAGCACTCGATGTGCCACCCAGGCCGGCCCGCTCCCCATGGGCTGGGCCAGGACGGCTCATCCGGGGCGGCCGGTCGCCAAAGGGCGAAGTCGAGCTCATCCTCCTTGTGCGGATCGTCAAGTTCGGCCTGGTCCTGCTCGGCGTACAGCTCACCCATGCGCGGGCGAGGCAGTCGGCTCAGCTTCCCGTAGTCATCAGCGGAGGCGATGCGGAAGTAGACGCCTCGCTCGGTGCGGTAGGCCTTATCGCTCCCCATCAGGTCCTCGACGAGCTGCTGGATGTAGGGGATGGCCTCGCTGGCCTTGGGATAGAGGTCGGCCGGGAGCACTCCCAGGGCGCTCATGTCTTCCAGGTAGGTACGCGTGTAGCGGTCGCCCAGCTCCTGGTAGGGCTCGCCCAGCTCGGCGGCTCGCTTGATGATCGACTCGTCCACATCGGTCACGTTCTGGATGTAACGCACGGTGCGGCCGGAAGCGATCAGGTGGCGCACCAGCACGTCGAAGACCACATAGGTGCGGGCATGCCCGACATGGGTGGTGTCGTAGGGGGTCACCCCGCAGACGTAGAGGCGGACCGGTCCCTCGCCGTCGAAGAGCGTCTTGGTCCGGCGAAGGGTGTCGAACAGCTGCATGTGCCGGGCAAGGGTAGAGGGTGGGCGGGCGGCATTTATGCTGGGCTTCATGCCGCCTCGCCTTCGCCCCCACCAAATTGTCGAGGGCCGATGACGGGGCCCTCCGACCGGCTCAGTCGCCGAGAAGCAGAGGAGCGTGGGGCGGCCATCTCCGACGTGGCCTATGACTTGGCCCTCTCGCTCGAGGGGGGCACCGAGGGCTATCGAGGGGAAGCCGCCCTCAGCTTCTCCTTCGAGGGAGAGGCCCCCACCTTCCTCGACTTCAGCGGTGGCGCCATCGAGCGGCTGGAGGTGAACGGCCGGGCGGTGAAGCCACAGTGGGAGGGCCACCGCATCCACCTACCCCAGGAGTGGCTGGAGTCGGACAACCGGGTGCAGGTCGGCTACCGCAACCGCTACGACTACGGCGGAGAGGGCTTCCATCAGTTCGTCGATCCCCAGGACGGCCGGGAGTACCTGTACACCCATCTCGAGCCCTACCAGGCCCACCGGGTGCTGCCCTGCTTCGACCAGCCGGACCTCAAGGCCACCTACCGCCTGGTGGTCGACGCTCCCGACCAATGGCAGGTGGCCTCCAGCGCGGTGGAGACTGCCAGCGAGCGCCTGCGGGCGGACCGCCGCCGCCACCTCTTCGAGCGCTCGCTGCCGTTCAGCCCCTACCTGCTGGCGGTGGTGGCGGGCCCCTACCACGTGGTGGGCGACCACCACCGTGGGCTTCCTCTCCGGCTCTTCTGCCGCGGGTCCCTGCGGCAATTCCTGGAGCCCGACGAGCTCTTGGAGATCACCAGGCAGGGCCTGGACTTCTACGCCGACTTCTTCGACTGCCCCTACCCCTTCACCAAGTACGACCAGCTCTTCGTGCCGGAGTTCAACTGGGGTGGGATGGAGAACGTGGCGGCGGTCACCTACTCGGAGCAGTTCCTCTTCCGAGACCGACCCACCCAGAACGACCGGTTGCGCAGGGCCGAGGTGCTGCTTCACGAGCTGGCCCACATGTGGTTCGGGGATCTGGTGACGATGCGCTGGTGGGACGACCTGTGGCTCAACGAGAGCTTCGCCACCTACATGGCCTACCTGGCGGTGGAAGAAGCCACCCGCTTCTCCGGCTCCTGGCAGAACTTCCATTCCCGGATGAAGGTGTGGGCCTACCGGCAGGACGAGCTGGTCACCACCCATCAGATCGCCGGTGAGGTACCGACGACCGACGACACCTTCCTCAACTTCGACGGCATCACCTACGGGAAGGGGGCGGCGGTCATCAAGCAGCTGGTGGCCTCGACGGGTGCCGACGGCTTCCGGGAGGGGATGCGCCGCTACTTCCGCCGGCACGCCTTCGACAACGCCACACTCAACGACTTCCTGAGGGCACTGCAGGAGGGGAGCGGGCTGGACCTGGAATCCTGGGCGCGGACGTGGCTGCAGACCCGATCGCTGAACCGCCTCTGGGCCGATTGGGAGGCGGGCGACGGCCGGCTGGACCACCTGCGACTTCGCCAGAGCGCGCCCCCCGATTTCCCCGAGCTGCGGCCCCACTACCTGGAGGTGGCGGTGGTCGCCGATCGGGACGGTGGGCTGTCGGTTCACACCCTGCCGCTCCGTCTCGAGGGCGAGGCGGCCGAGGTGCCCGAGGCAGGCCGCCTCCCGGCACCTCGGATGGTGGTCCCCAACCACGGGGACCACGCCTATGCGAAGGTCTCCCTGGACCCCCGCACGCTGGCCGCCGCCAAGTCCCTGCTCGCCGAGCTAGCCGACCCGCTGCTGCGGCAGCTGCTGTGGTCCTCGATGTGGATGATGGTGCGCGACCGCGAGCTGCGCTCCACCGAGTTCCTGCAGCTCGTGCGCCGGCAGCTGGTGCTCGAGCAGGACCTCCAGGTGCTGCAGATGGTCATCGCCCTGGCGGCGGGCGACTACACCGCCCGCTCGCTGGCGCCGGAGGTCCTCGACTACTACGTTCCCCCCTCCGCCCGCCAGGGGGAGGCACACCGCTTCTTCCGGTCGGGGTGGGAGGCCCTGCGGCGGACGTCCTCGAGTGACGCCCAGGCGCTGTGGCTGCGGGGCATGATCGGCCAGGCCATCTCGCAAGAGGACCTGGAGCTGGCGGGGCGCCTGGTGGACGGAAAAGAAGAGGTGCCAGGGCTGGACATCGACCAGGAGATGCGCTGGGAGGTGGCCATCCGCTGGATGGCTCACGGCGTGCCCGGGTCGGACGAGCGCCTCGCTGCCGAGCGGCGGCGGGACGGATCCGACCGGGGACAGCGAGCCCTGATGCGGGCGGAGGCGGCGCGTCCGTCCCCGGAGGTCAAGGCAGAGGTGTGGGAGCGCATCCACCGGCAGGGCTACGGCTCCCTGCACCTGATGCGAGCCGCCATGAGCGGCTTTGGCTGGTGGCATCAGCGGGAGCTGCTCGGGCCCTACCTGGAGCGGTTCTTCCGAGGCCTCCCTGAGGTCTTCGCCACCTGGGAGCGGGAGGCTGCCAAGCAGTACTTCCTGCGCCTCTTCCCGTGGTACCGGCTCGAGGAGGACGTCCTTCGACGAGCCCGGGAGCTGCTGGGAGACGTGGGCGACCAGCCGATGCTCCAGCGCCTGCTGCGCGAGGCGGTGGACGACCTGGAGCGGGCGCTCGCCTGCCGCGCCTACGCCTCTTCCCCATCCTCTAGGTTCTCATAGGGGGCGCTGGTGAGGGTGAGGCCCTCCTCACGCCTCTGAGTCGCGCCCTCGGAAGGTCCTGATCAGCATGCGGATGGCGATGACGGCCAGGAAGGCGGCGAAGAGGCGCCGCAAGAGGTCTGCCTCCAGGGTGAGGGCCAGCTGAGCTCCGGCCACGCCGCCGAGGATGCCTCCGGCGCTGATCGGAATCACCAAGCCCCAGAGGACTCGCCCCTCCCGGGCGTGGGCCATCGCCCCCACGATGGTGGTGGGCACGATCACCGCCAGGGATGTCCCCTGGGCGAGGTGCTGGTCGAAGGCGAACAGGATGGCCAGGGCGGGTACGAAGACCACGCCCCCTCCCACTCCCAGCACCGAGGAGATGACCCCGGCCGCCAGGCCCACTGCCGCCAACCCCACGAAGATCATTCGAAGAGGGCCAGGCGGGCCACGCTGATCAGGGCCAGGGCGACGAAGGCTGCCGCCAGCCAGATTTCGGGAATGAAGCTCAGGAGGCGGGCCCCCAGGTAGGCGCCCAGCCCTGCTCCCAAGAACATGATGGCGGCGGCTCCCCAGTCGACCGAACCGGCCAGGGCGAACCGCCCGGCTGATGCGGCGGCCACCACGACGATGGCCGCCACCGAGGTGGCATGGGCCTGGTGCTGGCGGGCGCCCAACCACAACACCAGGCCGGGCACGATCAGCACGCCGCCCCCCACTCCGAACAGGCCCCCGGCGAAGCCGGCCAAGAGCCCGATGATGCCTCCACGCAAGGCTGTCCGTGGGCCGATTGGTGACACCTGGTCCTCCTCCCGCCGCCAAGCTAATCGTGTCACACCGACCTCTTACGTTCGTGGGTGTGTTCGCAGTAGTGAAGTCCGTCGCCCTGGTCGGGATCGAGCCGCAGCCCGTGCGAGTCGAGGTCCACGTCGGTTCCGGCTCGCCGGCCTTCTGCCTGGTCGGTTTGCCGGATACGGCGGTGCGGGAGGCCAAGGAGCGGGTGAGGGCGGCGCTGTCGTCCACCGGCTACGCCTTTCCCTCCCGCCGGGTGACGGTCAACCTGGCCCCGGCCGATCTCCCCAAGGCCGGCTCGGCGTACGACCTCCCCATCGCCCTGGGCGTCCTGGCGGCCTCCGGCGCCGTTCCCCGGGGGGTGTCGGAGGTGGTGGCCCTGGGGGAACTGGCCCTGGACGGTTCCGTGCGCCCGGCCCGTGGTGGCTTGGGGGCCGGCTTGGTGGCTCGGTCCCTCCAGGTGCCCTGCGTGCTCCCGCTGGAATCGGCCGGCGAGGCCGTCCTCGTGCCGGAGGCCAGCGTCAGGCCGATTGCTTCCCTTGCGGAGGCGGTCTCGGCCGGCTGCGGCGAGTACCAGCCGATGCCTGATTACCCGATGGCCGAGGCCCCGGCACCTCGCCAGCCGGACTTGGCCGAGGTACGGGGGCAGCTGGTGGCCCGACGGGCGCTCGAGGTGGCGGCCGCCGGCGGTCACCACCTGCTCCTGTCAGGCCCGCCCGGCGCCGGCAAGACCATGCTGGCTCGTTGTCTTCCCGGCATCCTTCCCGAGCTGGACGAGGTGAAGGCCCTGGAGGTGGCGCGGGCCTGGGATGCGGCGGGACGACCTCGAGGCTCTCCCGGGGAGCTGCGCCGCCCTCCCTTTCGCAGCCCGCACCACACCGCCACCGCTGCAGCCATCGTCGGGGGAGGAAGCGGGCTGCCGGCGCCTGGGGAGCTGACCCTGGCCCACGGCGGAGTGCTCTTTCTCGACGAGCTGGGGGAGTTCCCGTCCTACCTACTCGAGGCGTTGCGCCAGCCCGTGGAGGAAGGGCGGGTGACCATCGCTCGCCGGGGGTTCTCGGTCTGCTTTCCCTGCGGGGTGCAACTGGTGGCGGCCACCAACCCTTGCCCGTGCGGCCATGCCGGGGACCGCGCCATGCCCTGCCGCTGCAGCTCCAGCGCAGTCGAGCGCTATCGGCGGCGGCTGTCGGGGCCGCTCCTCGACCGCTTCGACCTGCGGGTGGCGGTGCCGCGCCTCGCCCCCGGCGAGCTGGACGACCCACCCGGCGAGCCAAGCGCCACGGTGGCAAGCCGGGTGGCAGCAGCCCGGGCCCGGCAGGCCGCACGCGGTCTCCTCAACCGCGACCTGCCTCGCGCGGAGCTCGATGCGATGGACTGGGATCCCCAGGCCGTGTCGCTCCTGCAGCGGGCGGTGGACCGCCTGGGCCTCTCGGGCCGGGGCTGGGAGCGGGTCCGCCGGGTTGCTCGCACCGTCGCCGACCTGGCCGGGACCGAGACCATCAGCGCCGACCAGGTGGCGGAGGCGCTCACGTACCGGGGCTCCGGGTGAGCCGGGGAGATCGACTGCGCCTCGCCTGCCTGGGTGCCCACCCTGATCGGGTGCGGGGCTGGCTGCAGCAGTGGAGGTCGGCGGAGGCGGTCCTGGGAGCCATCGGTGACGGCCGGATCCGGGTGGCGCCCCACCTTCGGGAAGAGGGGTGCCTGCCGGCCGAAGCGCGCTGGGAGCGCCTGGCTGCCTTGGGGGTGGAGCCCCTGTTTCGGGGGGATTCCGGCTACCCGAGCCACCTGATCTCGCTGCCCGATGCTCCCGACGTGCTGTTTTGCCGGGGCAGTCTGCCCCAGCAAGCCGGTGTGGCGGTGGTGGGCACCCGGCGGGCCTCCGCTTATGGGCTGCGGCTGGGGGAAGCTTTCGGCCGGGCGATCGCTCAGGCAGGCTGGTGGGTGGTGAGCGGGCTGGCCAGGGGAGTGGACGGGGCGGCCCATCGAGGGACGCTGGGGGAGGGCCGGGGCCTGGCGGTGCTGGGCTGCGGGCCGGAGACGTGGTACCCGGCCGAGCACTGCTGGTTGGGAGAGCGGCTGCTGGCCGAAGGTGGCGGGGTGGTGACGGAGTACCCACCGGGCACGGTCCCTGAGGGCTGGCGCTTCCCGCCCCGCAACCGGATCATCAGCGGGCTGGCCGGGGCGGTGGTGGTGGTGGAGGCGGCCGAGCGGGGAGGAGCGCTCATCACCGCTCGACTGGCCCTCGAACAGGGGAGGGACGTCTTCGTCGTCCCCGGGGACGTGGACCGGGACACGTCGAAGGGCTGCAACCTGTTGATCCGCGACGGTGCCCACCCGGTGCTCGGCTGCGAGGACCTGATCGAGGAGCTCTCGCTGGTGCTCGGACCGCCGCCTCGCCTGCCGCCCGCCGTGCCTGGAGAGGAGGCGGATCCGCTGCTCGAGTTACTCGGTCCTGTCGGCCGGCCCGTGGAGTGGCTGGCCCAGCGGCTCGATCGGTCGGTACCGGAGGTCCTGGCCAAGCTGGCCCGGCTGGAGGCGGAGGGCGGGGTCCGGATAGAGCGCGATCTGGTGGTGCGGGGGTAGCGCCGAGAGCCGGATGCTCGGTTATACTTCCGGGTATGACTCATCGCGTGGGTACGAAGGGCCAGGTGGTGATCCCCAAGGAGCTGCGTAATGCGCTCAGCATCGAGGCCGGTGACGAAGTGGCCTTCTGGCTGGAGGGCGACCATCTTGCAATGCGACCACTGCGTAGCGAGCGAGCGCTTCGGGCTCGGTTCGCCGGCAGCGACCTGGTGGGAGCGCTGAAGTTCGAGCGGGCTGCCGATCGAGAGCGGGAAGCCCGCCGATGAGCTTTGCCTTGGACTCCTGGGCGGTCCTGCGGTTCCTCGAGGGTGTCGATCCCGCCGCCACTCGGGTGGGCCAGGTGCTCGATGCGGGCCGTCCGGTGATGAGCTGGATCAACCTGGGCGAGGTCTTCTACGTCGTTTGCCGTCAGCACGGTGAGGGCGAGGCCATCGAAGTCATCCACGACCTGCGGCCGCGTCTCGCCCTCGACCTCCCCTCCGAGAGCCGGGTGCTCCAGGCCGCCCGCCTCAAGTCGGGGCATGCCATCGCCTACGCCGATGCCTTCGCTGCCTCCACGGCCATCGCCCACGACGCCATCCTGCTGACCGGAGACCCCGAGCTCCTCGCTGAGGACGTCCCTTGGCGCTCGGAGGGCCTGGTCGGGTAGCCGAGACCGGAGGCAGAGGGCCGGGTGCACGGACGCCACCCGGTTCTGGCGGATCGGGGCTATGAGAAGGGGGAGAGAAATCTCGTCATGCAGCGGTCCTTTCGACAGCAGGTTCTGCAAGGATGAGCCAACCGACTTGCACACGGGACGTCGCCAAGAGGTGAGTCGGTGGCCTCTACATCGATGAGGATAGGGCGGAGACGAAGGAGATGTGGGGATGACGAGGCGAAAGGGGAGGGCAGCCCGTCGGCCTATCGGCTTGGCGACTCTGGGGATGCTCACGGCGCTCCTGGCAGCCGTGGCCACCCTTCCCGTCGCGGCTCAGACAAGCGATCAGGTCACCGAGCGCGTCAGCGTGGCGAGTAACGGCGGCCAGGGCGACGGAATCAGCGTGGACGCCGCCATCAGCGCCGACGGCCGCTACGTGGCCTTCGACTCGACCGCCTCCAACCTGGTGGGGGGAGATACCAACGGCGCCATCGACGTCTTCGTCAGGGACCGGGTGAGCGGGACCACCGAGCGGGTCAGCCTGGCCAGCAACGAGGCCCAGGGCAACGGCCACAGCGGCGATCCGGACATCAGCGCCGACGGCCGCTACGTGGCCTTCGGGTCCTCGGCTCCCAACCTGGTGGTCAACGACTTCAACGGCGAAGGCGACGTCTTCGTCCGCGACCGGTCCAGGGGCGCTACCGAGCGGGTGAGCGTGGCGCCCGACGGCACGTCGGGCAACGACTACAGCTTCCCTGGAGTAATCAGCGCCGACGGCCGCTACGTGGCATTCTGGTCGATCGCCTCCAACCTGGTGCCGGGAGACACCAACGGCGCCGGGGATGTCTTCGTTCGCGACCGGGTGACCGGGACCACCGAGCTCGTGAGCGTGGCCAAGGGGACGCAGGGCAACGGGGCCAGCTACGGACCCGCCATCAGCGCCGGGGGACGGTATGTGGGCTTCGAGTCGGACGCCTCCAATCTCGTCGAGGGAGACACCAACGC
>JALYHC010000100.1 GCA_030776765.1 Actinomycetota bacterium
CCACGTCCTTGGTGATCTCCACCGCCCCGCTCGAGCGGGTCCCCTTGCCATAGGAGCGGGCCCGTACGAAGTCCACCTCGAACGGGATGTCCAGCTCCCGCACCAGGTCGGCCAGGAAGACGAAGGAGCCTTTGAGGATGCCGACCAGGAGTGGCCGTTTGTCTCGGTAGTCGTGAGAGATCCGCCCTGCGATGCGGCGCACGGCCTTGCTTACCTGGGCTTCCGAGAAACGCGGCTCGAGCGCCTCCACGTGGGATCATGGTAGCTGAGCGGTCTGCCGGGTGCCTGACCCCGTCGGCACCGCTTCGCTCAGACCCCCTCCCCGGCCCTCCCCCGGAAGCGGGGGAGGGAGAAGAGCCCTTGAGAAGAGCTCCCCGACGGCGTTTTGTAGGTATGGAACGCCTCTCCCTATGCTCAGCCTCCCCGGATGTCATCACCGGAGGAGGATCTTGGCCCTCGGCGATTACCTTCCCATCGCATTGATGTTCGTGCTGGCCGGAGGGTTCGCCATCGTTTCGGTGGCGGTCTCCTACCTACTCACCGTCAAGCGTCCCACTCCCGAGAAGCTGGCCCCATATGAGTGCGGGATCGTCCCGGAGGTTGAGCCTTCCCAGCGCTACCCGGTGAAGTTCTACTTGGTGGCCATGCTGTTCGTGATCTTCGACATCGAGCTGATCTTCCTCTTCCCCTGGGCGGTGCGTTTCAGGGAGCTGGGCTGGTACGGGGTGGCGGCAGTTGGGTTCTTCACCCTCATGCTGCTGGAGACCTACGTCTATGTGTGGAAGCGGGGGGCCCTCGATTGGTACCGGCCCCGGCGGGAGCGCTACCAGCGGCGCCAGGTCGTGCCTCCCATCGCCGGGACTGAGGAAGCAGCCTGATGGCCAGGCAGAGCGGGCCTCCCAACATCCTCACCACCACCCTCGACAAGATGGTCAACTGGGCCCGCACCCAGTCCATGTGGCCGGCCACCTTCGGCCTGGCCTGCTGCGCTATCGAGATGATGGCTACCGGGGCGGCCCATTACGACCTGGCCCGCTTCGGCATGGAGGTGTTTCGCGCCTCGCCCCGCCAGGCCGACCTGATGATCGTGGCGGGGCGGGTGGCCCAGAAGATGGCCCCCGTGCTCCGCCAGGTCTACGACCAGATGCCGGAGCCGAAGTGGGTGATCTCCATGGGCGCCTGCGCCTCCACCGGCGGCATGTTCAACAACTACGCACTGGTGCAGGGGGTCGATCAGGTGGTGCCGGTGGACGTCTACGTCCCCGGCTGCCCGCCCAACCCGCAGTCGCTCATGCACGGGATCCTGACGCTGCACGAGCTGATCGACAAGGGAGAGCTGGCCCGCACGTGACCGAGTTCGTCGAGACGCCGGGAGGAGTGGCCCAGCCGCAGCCCGAGCCTCTCGCCCTCGAGCACCCCGTCCTCCAGGAGCTGGCCGAGCAGTTCCCCGACGTTGAGTGGGCGACTTCCTATGGCCAGCCGGTCGCCTTCGTGGCTCCCCCGCACCTCCGGGAGCTCGCCGAGGCAGCCCTGCGCGCCGGCTTCGAGACCTGCGTGGACGTCACCGCGGTCGACTACCTGTACCGCCGCCCACGCTTCGAGGTGGTGGCCATGCTTCTGTCCCACCAGCACGTCCTGCGCCTGCGCTTGCGGGTGCAGGTCCCCGGCGACGACCCCACCCTCCCCTCGCTGGTGCCCGTCTACCCGGGAGCCAACTACTTCGAGCGGGAGGCGTACGACATGTTCGGCATCGAGTTCGTGGACCACCCCGACCTGACGCGCATCCTCATGCCCGACGACTGGGAGGGCCATCCGTTGCGCAAGGACTATGACACCGGGGGGATCCCCGTGCAGTTCAAAGAGACCCACCAGATGCGATGAGTGACGTACCCGGACTACCGACAGGAGAGCTGCAGACCCCGTCCGTGGAGCCAGTGGAGGGGCCCGAGGAGGTCGAGCCCACCGAGGAGAGGGAGCGGCGGCGGAAGAAGCGCCGCCTGCGCGACATCTGGGTAACGGGGACCGAGGAGCCGGCCTGGGAGATACGCCCCACCGACGAGGGCGCCCAGGAGATGCTGGCCGCCCCCCAGATGGGCCAGATGGCCGGTCCGGGACTCGTCTCCGACTACCTGTGGGAGGAGGAGGCCCCCGACGAGGAGACCACCATCATCAACATGGGGCCTCAGCACCCCTCCACCCATGGGGTGCTGCGCCTGCAGCTCGAGCTGCAGGGCGAGATCATCCACCGGGCCAAGCCGATAGTGGGGTACCTGCACACCGGCATGGAGAAGACCGCCGAGACGCTCAGCTACATGGTGGAGCCCACCAATGTGACTCGCATGGACTACCTGTCTCCCTTCTTCATGGAGTTGGTCTTCTCGCTTGCCACCGAGCGGCTGCTGGGCATCGACGTCCCCCCGCGGGCCCAGGCGATTCGAATTCTCATGACCGAGCTCAACCGGGTGGCCAGCCACCTGGTGTGGCTGGCGACGCAAGGGCTGGACATGGGAGCCATCTCGGTGATGCTCTATGGCTTTCGGGAGCGGGAGCTGCTCCTCGACTTCTTCGAGAAGACCACCGGCCTGCGGATGAACCACAACTACATCCGTCCCGGAGGAGTGGCCGCCGAGTTGCACGACGGCTGGGAGCGGGAGGTGGAGGAGATCGTGGAGACGATCCCCACCCGGCTCAGGGAGTACGACGACCTGCTCACCGAGAACCCCATCTGGCTGGGCCGGACGGTGGGAGTGGGCGTGATCACCGAGCAGGAGTGCCTCGCCTACGGGATCACCGGGCCCATCCTGAGGGCCACGGGACGGCCTTGGGACTTGCGCAAGGCCTTCCCCTACAGCGGGATCGAGCAGTACGAGTTCGACGTGCCGGTGCGCTCGCAGGGGGACGTGTACGACCGGTACCTGGTGCGCCTGGAGGAGATGCGTCAGTCACTTCGCATCGTCCGGCAGGTGGCCGAGCGGATGCCCGACGGTGACTACCGCAGCGAGGACCGCAAGGTGACCCCACCTCCCCGGGCCCGCATCGACCAATCCATGGAGGCGCTCATCCACCATTTCAAGCTCTTCACCGAGGGCTTCAGGGTGCCCGAGGGTGAGGTCTACGTGTCCGTGGAGTCCCCTCGGGGGGAGCTGGGCTGCTACCTGGTCTCGGACGGGACCTCGCGGCCCTACCGCTGTCACATCCGTGGGCCGTCCTTCGCCAACCTGCACGCCCTGCCCATCATGATGGCCGGCACCTCGGTGGCCGACACCATTGCCACCATCGCCTCGGTGGACCCGGTGATGGGAGACGTGGACCGGTGAGCACCAACAGCACCCTCCCGCCTCCTCCCGGCGGCCCCTCCGGTAGACGGGAGGAGGAGCCGAGCCCCTGGTCGGCGGAGAACCAGGAGCGAGCCCGCTCATTGCTGGCCGCCTACCCGGATCCTCGCTCGGCGGTCATGCCGCTCCTCTACCTGGCGATGACCGAGCACGGCTACGTCTCCGAGCAGGCTGTGGAGGACGTGGCCGCGTGGATCGGGCTCACGCCCGCCCAGGTGCTCACCGTCGTCACCTTTTACACCATGTACAAGCAGGAGCCGGTGGGGCGCTACCTCCTCTCGGTGTGCACTTCGCTTCCCTGCATGCTGAGCGGCGCCGACGAGGTGCTCCAGGCCGTGGAGGAGGAGACCGGGGTCCCCGACGGGGAGACGGACCACGACCGCCTCTTCTCTGTTGAGCACGTGGAGTGCATCGGCGCCTGCGGCGGCGCCACCGCCGTGCAGGTGAACTACGAACTGGTGGAGGGGGTGAGCCCCGGCAAGGCGCGGGAGCTGTGCCGCTGGCTGCGCGACGCCCGCCCCCGGGTGGTGCTCTCGGACGAGATGCAACAGCTCTTCGGAGGCCTGCCGTCCTTCGAGTGGGGGCCACCGGAGCGGGAGGGGGCGATCCTGGCGGTTCCCGCCTTCGGTCCCTACGGGACCGCCGCCTCAGATGAGGATGACATCCCTCCTCCCCCTCCCTCCCCCCAGTTCCCAGGGGCCCCTCCCGCAGGCGGGAGGGGGAGAAGTGGGTCGGGGAGGAGGCTTCGGTGACCACCATCCTCACTCAGCGGATGACCGACCAGCCGAGGGACAGCCACACCCTGGAGCGCTACGGCAAGACCGGCGGCTACCAGGCGCTGCGCAAGGGACTGGGGCAGATGTCGCCCGAGCAGGTGGCCGCCGAGGTGGACGCCTCCAAGTTGCGTGGTCGGGGCGGGGCGGGGTTCGCCACCGGCAAGAAGTGGGGCTTTTTGGCCGACAGCCGGCCCCGCTACCTGGTGGTCAACGCCGACGAGTCGGAGCCGGGCACCTTCAAGGACCGCCAGCTCCTGGAGCGCGACCCCCACCAGCTGCTGGAGGGCATCATCCTCTCCTGCTATGCGCTGGACGTCCACCACTGCTTCATCTACGTCCGCGGGGAGTACGCCCGACCCGCCCGGCGGGTGCAGGGGGCGGTGGAGGAGGCCTACCGGGCGGGATACCTGGGAAGCGACATCCTCGGCTCGGGCTTCGGCCTCGACATCACCCTCCACCTGGGCGCCGGTGCCTACATCTGCGGTGAGGAGACCGCCATGCTCAACAGCCTGGAGGGAAAGCGAGGGGAGCCGCGCATCCGCCCGCCCTACCCGGCCGTCCAGGGCGTGTACGACAAGCCGACGGTGGTCAACAACGTGGAGACGCTCTCCAACGTGCCCTGGATCGTGGAGCACGGCGGAGCCGCCTACGCCGCCCTGGGCACCGAGGGATCCACCGGCACTCGCCTCTTCAGCCTCAGCGGGCACGTCAAGCGGCCGGGGAACTACGAGGTCGAGCTGGGGATGCCCTTCCGAGAGCTGATCTACGACCTGGGGGGAGGGATCCGCGACGACCGGCGGCTGAAGGCGTTCATCCCCGGCGGCGCCTCTGCCCCCTGGCTGCTGGAAGAGCACCTGGACCTGCCGCTCGACATCGACGCCATGACCGAGGTGGGCAGCATGCTGGGCTCAGGCGGGGTGACCGCCATGGACGAGGCCACCTGCATGGTGCGGGCCGCCCTGCGCCTGGTGCGCTTCTTCGCCCACGAGTCGTGCGGCGAATGCACGCCATGCCGGGAAGGGACCGGTTGGCTGGAGCGCGTGCTGGCCCGCATCGAGCACGGTGCAGGCCGTACCGCGGACCTCGACCTGCTGCTTGACGTCTCCGACAACATCAGTCCCGGCTTGAACTGGCCGCCCGCCATGACCACCATCTGCGGGCTGGGACCCTCGGCCGTGCAGCCCATCACCTCGGGCCTCACCTACTTCAAGGACGAGTTCATGCGACACATCCACGAGGGAGGCTGCCCGTTTGCCTGACCTGGTGAGGATCACCGTCAACGGCAAGGACTGGCAGGTGCCCGAGGGGGAGCTGCTCATCCGGGCGTGCCAGGACCACGGCGTCTACATCCCCCGCTTCTGCTGGCACCCGCGCATGACCCCGGTGGGGATGTGCCGAATGTGCATGGTGGAGGTGGAGGGGCCCCGCGGCAAGCAGCTCACCATCTCCTGCACCCTTCCGGTGCAGGAGGGCATGGTGGTGCACACGGAGTCTGATGCGGTGCGCAAGGCGCAGGACGGGGTGCTCGAGTTCCTGCTCATCAACCACCCCCTCGACTGCCCGGTCTGCGATAGGGGCGGCGAGTGCCCCTTGCAGGACCAGGTCATGAGCTACGGCCCCGGTGAGAGCCGCTTCGTGGAGGAGAAGCGGCACTTCCAAAAGCCGATCTCCATCAGTGAGCTGGTCCACCTGGACCGGGAGCGCTGCGTCCAGTGCGCCCGCTGCACCCGCTTCTCGGAGGAGATCTCCGGCGACCCGCTGCTCACCTTCCAGGGCCGGGGCTACTACACCGAGGTCAACACCTTCCCCGACGAACCCTTCCGCTCCTACTTCTCCGGCAACACCGTGCAGATCTGCCCGGTCGGTGCCCTCCTCGCCACGCCCTACCGCTTCCGAGCCCGCCCCTGGGACTTGCGGGCGGTGGAGAGCACTTGCCCGCACTGCGCGGTGGGCTGCCGGATCTCCGTCCAGTCCAGCCAAAACCAGGTGGTGCGCTTTCTGGGCGTGGACAACGAGCCCACCAACCAGGGGTGGCTGTGTGACAAGGGGCGCTTCGGCTACGAGTTCATCGGCTCGCCAGAGCGAGTGGTGCTGCCCCTCATACGAGGAGAGAACGGGGAGCTTCACGAGGCGGGATGGGAAGAGGCGCTCGACCTGGTGGCACAGCGCCTTGGAGAGATCACCTCTGAGCACGGAGGGGAGGCGGTGGCGGGCCTGGGGGGCGCCCGGGGGACCAACGAGGATGCCTATGCCTTCGGCAAGTTCCTCCGCGCCACGGTGGGCACCAACCACCTCGACGCCCAGCTCGGTGACGGGCTCGATCCCCAGTTCGTGGCCGGCGTCACCCCCCGTGCCACCATCCCCGACATCATGGGGGCGCGGGCCATCCTCCTGTGGGGCCCCGACATCAAGGAGGAGCTGCCCGTGCTGTACCTGCGGGTGCGTTGGGCCGCCCAGGAGCTGGGCGCAAAGCTGGTGATCGTCCATCCCCGACGCACGGGCCTCGACGATCGCGCCGCCCACAAGGTGACCTACCGCCCGGGAGAGGGGCCGGACGTGCTGCGCAGGCTGGCCGACGGAGAGGGCGAGCTGGCGCCGGTCCGGGAGGCCCTCGGCGAGGGCCCGGTGGTGGCCCTGGTGGGGCGCACCGGCCTCACCGAGGACCCGCGGCTCGCCGAGGCGGTGGCCGCCTTCGCCCGCCAGCTTCCCGACGGCAAGGTCCTGCCCCTCCTGCGGCGCTCGAACGTGTACGGGGCGCTGGACATGGGCCTTGCGCCGGGCCTGCTCCCCGGGCGGGTGGCGGCGGACGAGGAGGGATGGACCAGGTTGGAAGCGGCTTGGGGCCCCCTGCCCACCATGCGCGGCCGCCATGCAGCAGGCATCCTCGCCGGCTTGGAGGCCGGAGAGCTGAAGGCCCTGGTGCTGGCGGGTGCCGACCCGGTGGACGACTTCCCCGACGGTGCGTTGGCCCGCCGCGCCTTGGAGGATGCGGAGGCCGTGTTCGTGGTAGCCATTGATCTGTTCCTCACCGAGTCCTCCCGCCGCGCCGACGTGGTGCTCCCTGCCCAGGCCTTCGCCGAGAAGGAAGGCACCGTCACCAACCTGGAGGGGAGGGTGCAGAAGTGCAACGCCTTGGTGCCGAGTCCCGGCCAGACTCGACCCGACTGGTGGACCTTCGAGGAACTGGCCCGGCGGATGGGAGGCTCCTTGGGTGCCGTCTCTGCCCAGGCGGTGAACAAGGAGATCAGCGAGGTGGCCCCCGCCTACCGGGGCATCACCTGGGAGGGGCTGGACTTCAGTGAGGGGCGGGAAGGGATCGTGGCCCCCGGTACGTCGGGGACCCAGCCCCTCGAGTACATCCCGGTGGACCCGGGACTTCCCGTGCGACGGGCCCCCACCGCCCTCCATCTGGCCCGAGTGCTCTACGACCGGGGAGCGCTGGTGCGGGCGGAGCCGTCGCTCGCCCCGCTGGCTCCCGGGCCCATCGCCTTCTTGCACCCCGAAGACGCCGCCCGAGTGGGCGCCGAGGAGGGAGGGCACGTCCTCCTCACCACCGCCTCGGGCTCGGCGGAGCTTCCGGTGGGGCTCGACCCCTCCCTTTCTCCCGGTACGGTGTACGTCCCCTTCAACCAGGACGGGGTGGCGCTGGGGGACGACCTGGCCGTGCGGGTGAGCCGAGCGGACGCCGAGGGCGGCTGATGGACGTCGTCGGCTTGGTGATCCTGGTGACCAAGGTGCTGGTGGCCTTCGGCTTCCTGCTGGTCTCCACCCTGTTGCTCATCTGGATGGAGCGCAAAATCGTGGCCGACATGCAGAGCCGGGTGGGGCCGGCCCGGGCGGGGCCCTTCGGCATCCTGCAGACCCTTGCCGACGGCATCAAGCTCTTCTTCAAGGAGCAGATCACCCCCCGCACCGTTGAGCTGGGGGTGTACCTGGCGGCCCCGGTGGTGGCGCTGCTCCCCGCCTTCCTCACCTTCCTGGTGGTGCCCGTGGGCCGCCCGATCACGGTAGGTGAGCGGACGGTGGCCCTCCAGGTGATGGACCTCAACGTGGCAGTGCTCTACGTCCTGGCCATGTCGTCGGTGGCCGTCTATGCCGTGGTGCTGGCCGGGTGGTCATCGGGCTCCAAGTACCCGATGCTGGGTGGGGTGCGCTCCACTGCCCAGATGATCTCCTACGAGGCGGCGATGGGGCTGGCGCTGATCCCCCTGGTGATGACCGCCGGGACTGCTTCTCTGGCCGAGATCGTGGAGTTGCAGGCGGGCACCTACCTGGGCTTCGTGCCGCGCTGGTTCGTGATCCCGCAGGCCATCCCCTTCGTGCTGTTCTTCGTGGCGGGGGTGGCCGAGACCAACCGGGCCCCCTTCGACCTGGTGGAGGCCGAGCAGGAGCTGGTGGGGGGCTTCCACACCGAGTACAGCGGTGTGCGCTTCGCCATGTTCTTCCTGGCCGAGTACGTCAACATCATCAACATCTCGGCCATCGCCGTCACCCTGTTCCTGGGTGGGTACCAGGGACCGACCTTCGACGGGTTGCTGCCGGCCTTCGTCTCCAGCCTGCTGCCGGTGGTGTGGTTCCTCGTCAAGCTGTTCGTGCTGCTCTTCGTGTTCGTGTGGATCCGGGCCACCTTCCCCCGGCTTCGCTACGACCAGCTGATGATGGTGGGATGGAAGCGGATGATCCCGCTCGCCCTGGTCTGGCTGGTCGTCTCCACCGTGACGATCTCCGTGGGCCAGTTCGGCTTGCCGTGGGCCGGGCAGGGTTGATGGGGTTCTTCGAGGGGCTGTTGCGCCCGCTGGCCGGCTTGAAGGTGACCTTCAAGCAGATGCTCCGGCCGCGGGTGACCATCCAGTACCCGCAGACCAAGCGGAGCAAGCCGCAGCGCTTCCACGGCCGCCACGTCCTCAACCGCTATCCGGACGGGATGGAGAAGTGCATCGGCTGCGAGCTCTGTGCGGGAGTGTGCCCTGCCCACTGCATCTATGTGCGAGGGGAGGACAACCCACCTGAAGCGCCGGTGAGCCCGGGTGAGCGATACGGCTACGTCTACGAGATCAACATGCTGCGTTGCATCTTCTGCGGCCTCTGCGTGGAGGCCTGCCCCACCGAGGCGATCACCATGACCCATCTCTTCGAGTTCTCGACCACCAACCGCCAGGACGCCATCTACACGCGCAAGGAGCTGTTGATGGACGAGGACGGGAAGGTGCCTCATCCCCAACCGGAAGGCCCGCTGGTGGACCTCGAGGAGCTCCGAGTGGCCGACGGGTGGATGAGGGCCACTTCGCCATCCGGGCGCGT
>JALYHC010000101.1 GCA_030776765.1 Actinomycetota bacterium
GGGGAGAAGAAGAGGTAAAGGACCAGATACATGGCATCCGACAAGCGGCCGCCCATCACGCTGGCCTGTGACGAGTGCAAGCGGCGCAACTATGTGACCACCAAGAACCGCACCAACACCAGGGAGCGACTTCAGCTCCAGAAGTACTGCCGCTGGTGTCGGCGTCACACTGCCCATCGCGAGACGCGATGAGCCGTGGCGGGCCAACGGGCGGACTGCTAGCTTGCCCCCAGCACTCCGGCGGGTGGGATGAGCGGGTCAGCCGGCTGCGTAGGGGCAGGTCGAGGGCCTGCCCCTACGGCTGATATACTTCCCTGGCCGCCCGACCACGCACCCCAGGGGTGTAGCTCGAATTGGTCAGAGCGCCGGTCTCCAAAACCGGAGGTTGGGGGTTCGAATCCCTCCACCCCTGCCGAAAGGCCATCCGGCGGCGACAGATAGGATGAGCGCATGAACCGAGAGATACGCCGGCTGCAGGAGCGCGAGGAGCGCCACCTGCGCCAGCAGCAGGCCCGGGGCGCCGCTCGCCGTCCTGCCCGGCGGGAGCGGACCGGCGTTCGACAGTTCCTGCACGAGGTGCGGGTGGAGCTCAAGCGGGTGGCCTGGCCTTCCCGGGAGGAGTTGGTGACCTACACGGCGGTGACCCTCATCACCACCACCGCCTTGACGCTGCTCACCTTCGGCCTGGACGTCTCCTTCAAGGAGTCGGTGCTGTTCCTCCTGCAGAGGAGCTGACGATGGCAGACGGAGTCGAGGTAGACCAGCTCGAGGCCCAGGTGGAGGAGGTCGAGGAGACCCCTCCCAGCCCTTACGACCTGCCGGGCGACTGGTTCGTCATCCATTCGTACTCAGGGTACGAGAACAAGGTCCAGGCCAACCTGGAGACGCGCATCCACTCCATGCACATGGAGGGATCCATCTTCGACGTGGTCATCCCGATGGAAGACGTGGTGGAGATCAAGGGCGGCCGCAAGGTGACCGTGCCGAAGAAGGTCTTTCCCGGCTATCTGTTGGTTCGCATGTACCTGGACGACGATTCCTGGTTCGTGGTCCGCAACACCCCGGGAGTCACCGGGTTCGTCGGCTCGGGCACCAAGCCCACCCCCCTTTCCAGGCGGGAGGTCGAGCGCATCCTCGGCGTGCGCAAGGAGGAGGAGAAGAAGGTCCCCCGCTTCAAGCCCGACTGGGAGGTGGGGGAGACGATCCGGGTGGTGGAGGGTCCCTTCACCGACTTCAACGGGGTGATCGAGGACATCAACCTCGACCAGTCGAAGGTGCGCGTGCTGGTCAACATCTTCGGACGGGAGACCCCCGTCGAGCTCAACTTCGAGCAGATCCAGAAGCTGTAGGCCAGGCCGGGAGAGAGAAGTATGGGACGCAAGAGAGTGGCCGCCGTGCTGAAGCTTCAGATCCCGGCCGGCCAGGCCACGCCGGCGCCACCGGTGGGGCCGGCGCTGGGCCAGCACGGGGTCAACATCATGGACTTCGTCAAGTCGTACAACGCCGCCACCGCCGACCAGACGGGCACCATCGTTCCGGCCGAGGTCACCATCTACGAAGACCGCAGCTTCACCTTCGTCACCAAGACGCCTCCCGCCGCAGTCATGCTGCGGCAGGCGGCGAGGGTGGAGAAGGGATCGGCCGAGCCCAACCGGGAGAAGGTGGGCAGCGTCAGCCGTGAGCAGGTGCGCCAGATCGCCGAGACCAAGATGCCCGATCTCAACGCCAACGACATCGAACAAGCCACCAGGATCATCGAGGGCACCGCCCGCTCGATGGGGATCACCGTCCAGGGGTAGGACGAAGGCATGCCCAAGCACGGTAGACAATACCGAGAGGTCCTGTCCCGGTTCGACCGGATGCACCCTTACTCCCCTCGGGAGGCGCTGGAGCTGGTCAACGGGTTGGCCCATGCCAGGTTCGACGAGACGGTGGAGGCCGCCTACCGGCTGGGCATCGATCCCCGCCGGGCCGACCAGATGGTACGGGGGACGGTGAGCCTGCCGCACGGGACCGGCAAGGAGGTGCGGGTGGCCGTCTTTGCCAAGGGCGACAAGGCCCGGGAGGCGGAAGCGGCCGGTGCCGACGTGGTGGGGGGTTCCGATCTGGTGGAGAAGGTGGCCGGGGGCGGCGAGCTGAATTTCGACATGGCCCTGGCCACTCCGGACATGATGTCGGAGGTGGGCAGGCTGGGCCGCATCCTCGGGCCCAGGGGCTTGATGCCCAACCCCAAGGCGGGCTCGGTCACCTTCGACGTCGGCAAGGCCGTGGAGGAGTTCAAGGCGGGTCGCATCGAGTACCGCTCGGACCGCTACGGCAACATCCACGCCCCCATCGGCAAGGTCAACTTCGATATCGACGAGCTGCTCCGCAACCTGGCCACCCTCACCGCCGAGTTGGTGCGAGCTCGGCCGGCGGCCGCCAAGGGCCGATACATCCGCAACCTGGCCGTCTCTTCCAGCATGGGGCCCGGGGTGAAGGTCGACCTCTCCCGCCTCGAGGAGCTCACCGCCCTGGCGAGGTAAGTGGGGCGCCGCTCACGACGGTAATTGCTCGCTTCCCTCTCGGATGAGTTACCCTTTCCTCGCCAACTCCATACCCGACCCGAGACCGCCGGCGCCTTCGGGCATAAGTCGTAACGACGCCTGCGCAGGTCGTGAGGTGCTCCCCGTGCCTCTCCCTGCAGGGCTCCGGCTTTCGGGTAGGAGCCCTGGTTCGCGATCGGGAGGAGCGGATGCCACGACCAGAGAAGGTGCTGGCGGTCGAGGAGATCAAGGAGCGCTTGGGCGCCACCGCGGCCATCTTCTTGACCGAGTATCGGGGCCTGTCGGTGACCGAGCAGCAGGCGCTTCGGCGCCACCTGCACCGAGCCGAGACCGAGTACAAGGTCGTCAAGATGTCGCTGGCGCGGCGAGCCGCAGAGGAGCTCGACCTCGAGGAGCTGATCGAGCTGCTCAGAGGCCCCACGGCCCTGGCGTTCGCCGATCGTGACCCGGCGGTGGCCGCCAAGGCGCTGCGGGACTTCGGCCGCGACCACGCCCAACTGCTCATCAAGGGGGGGTTGCTGCGAGGGCAGGTGCTGGCGGCGGGCAAGGTGGCCGAGCTGGCCGACCTGGAGCCCCGCGAGGTGCTGCTGGGAAGGGTGGCCGGCGCCGTGCAGGCACCGATGGGAAAGGCGGCCGCGCTGATGGCGGCGCTGGGGCGCAACACGGCCACCGTGCTCCAGCAATTGCTCGAGAAGAAGAGCGAAGAGAACCCCCACGCCCGAGAAGAGAAGGAGGAATGATCCATGGCCCAAACGAAGATGAGTACCGAGGAGCTGCTGGGGGTGTTCGAGGACATGACGGTCCTCGAGCTCTCCGAGTTCCTGAAGGCATTCGAGGAGAGGTTCGACGTCACGGCGGCTGCCCCGATGGCCGTGGCCGCTCCCGCCGCCACCGCCGAGGCTCCTACCGCCGAGGAGGAGAAGGATGAGTTCGACGTGGTCCTGGCGGCGGTGGGAGACAAGAAGATCCAGGTCATCAAGGAGGTCCGCTCGCTGACCAGCCTGGGGCTGAAGGAGGCCAAGGAGCTGGTGGAGAGTGCCCCCAAGCCGGTCCTTCAGGCGGTCGCCAAGGAAGAGGCCGACAGGGCCAGAGAGCAGCTGGAGGGGGCCGGGGCCACCGTGGAACTGAAGTAGCCTGACGGCGAGCGGCCCTCGGCCGTGATCGGTCCCGTCGCCCTGCTCATCGTGGCGCTGGTGGTCGGGGCTGGTCTGGGCGGTACGGGAGGGGCGTTGGGCGGCCTGCTGGCGGCGGTGGGACTGATCGGGTCGGTGGCCCTGGGAGCGCTCACCTGGGCGCAACGAGTGGGGAGGTTCCTGGAGCCGGCCGAGGCCCGGCGCCTGGCTCCCTGCCCTCCCGGCTTCTCCCGGCTGTGTCAGGCCGTCTACGGGCGCACCCTGCCTTCCGCCTGACGCTTCGCGAAATTCGGCCTTGACGGGGGGCCGTCCGGGGGCTACCCTCGATCCAACAATTGAGTGACCAACGCTCTCAGCGGCTCTTGGCAGCCGGGATAGCTGTGCTATCCTGGCGTTTCGTCGTTCCCCAGTTGCCCTAGCCCTTTCCGACCTAAGCAAGGAGGAGCCTCCCTTTGGCATCCACGCGCGTAGCCGACCGACTCTCGTTTGCCAAGATCCCTGAGGT
>JALYHC010000102.1 GCA_030776765.1 Actinomycetota bacterium
GCATGACGGGCCGTCCCCTCCTTGTTCGCGTACACGAGGACGTTGACGTCAGGAAGGAGCATCCTCCTCCATGAGGCTCAGCAGGGCGGCACTGTCGTCGAGGTTGACGCCTGGCCGGGGCGCGGGCGGGCCCCGGCCATATCGAGGACCTACCCTCCCGGTTCGGGCAGGAGGAGGAAGCGCCCCACCCCGGACAGGGCCAGGGTCTCCACCTCGGCCGGGGAGAAGGGGGGCGCCGTCCCGGCCACCCTGCGGTAGGCGGCCCCCGCCGGCTCGCCGAACAGGTCGAAGGCCTTGGCGATCTGGCCGCCCACCACGATGCGGGTGGGCCGGAACCGGATCACCTCGAGTGCCAGGCCCTCCCCGAGGGCCTCTCCCAGCAAGCGGAAGGCGCTCCGGGCCGCCTGGTCCCCCCGCCGGGCCAGCTCGGCCATCTCCTCCACCCCGATCTCCCGGCCGGTGGAGCGGGCGTAGTGGCCCTCCAGCGCCCGGCGGGAGACCGCCTCCTCCAGAATTCCGTCCCAGTAAGGGCGGTCCCAGATCTCACCCCCGGGCGGGAGGCCGTGGTTGCGGGCGGCTGGCTCGCCCTCCACCACGAACCCGCACCCCAGGCCGGTGCCGATGGTCACCCCCACCAGCCGCGCCTCGGCGGGGAAGCGACGCCACCAGGGTCCCAGGGCGAAGGCGGTAGCGTCGTTGCAGAAGCGGACCGGTACCCCAACCACCGCCTCCAGCGGGGGACGCAGCTCCATCCCCCGCAGGCCGATCAGCTTGTGCTCCATGCGGGAGATTCCCCGCCGGTAGTCGAACGGCCCCGGCATCGCCACCCCCGCCGCCACCGGGCCCTCCCCGGCCCGGCTCCGCAGCCCGGCCAGCAGCCCGGCCAGCAGGTGTACCAGCCCTTCCCCGGCCCTCTCCCCGATCTCGAGGTGCTCCACCCCGCCCAGCACCGCCCCGTCCTCCAGGCTGACGATCCCCCCCGAGACGGTGGAGCCGCCGACGTCGAGGGCCAGCGCCAAGGGGCCGGAGAGAGGGGCGGTCACCCCACCACCAGCGCCTTCACCACCTTGCAGGGTCGGCCGGCCGAGCGCAGCCGGTAGCGGGCCTACTGCGGCCGGAACCATCACCGTCTCCGCATAGGCGAGCGGATGCCGGTCCCCGGAGGAGGTGACGATCTCCATCGCTTCCCCCTCCACAAGGTTGAGCACGTGAAAGCGGCCGGCGGTGTCCTCCTCCGCCTCCCCCTCGAAGTCCAGCCGGTGCACGGCGAAGAACAGCTCTGGGTGCCGCCCCAGCAGCCATTCCGCCACCCCCGGCCCCCGCCGGACCAGGCGGGGACGAGGCATCAGGCCGGCCGGCCCTCGCTGCCGGCCAGGTGGGCGAAGGCGTGGCGGAGATGGATGGGGCGAAGGGCTCCCGCCAGGTCGGCCCGCAACCAGTCGTAGAAGCGCAGGCTGTAGAGGTAGGGGGTGGCGCTGATCTCCAGCACCACGTTGCCGGCGCTGGAGGCGTGGGGCGTCCCGGCCGGGATCAGGTAGAGGCGGTGCCGGCGAGCCGGCACGGTGGCCACGTAGCGCTCGCCAGCCCCAGGGCCGGCACGAACCAGGCGGGATCCACCCAATAGACGGTGGCTGCCACCAGCTCGGCCACCGGGGTGGCCCCCACCACCTTCCAAGGCCCTGAACTAGAGGAACACCATTCCCAGGGAGATCCGCAGGAGGATCATGCTTCCACCGGCCCAGTCCTCGGAGGATCTTGACATCGAGGGCCTCCAGCCGCCGCCAGAGATCCTCGGCCACCTGGGAGGGATGCTTGCTGCTCTCGCTCATGGAGCTTGTGAACCTCGTACGAGGTGTCGGCAGGCTGCCCCCGTGATACGGATATGGGAGGGGACCTCCTCATCTGCTTCCTCCCGACTCTCGACGCCGACGAGTCGTTGACGGTAGTAGGAATGGGGAGACTGTTCCGGATCCCCTCTATCTTGCGTTCTGATCGTTGATCCCAGGAGAGTCTTGTCTGAGCCGTCGACTTCCCGCTCCACCTCGATGCCTGCGCCTCGGGCTCGGGAGGAAGTGGTCAGACGCGACAAGCTGGCTCGGCGGGGACGCATCCTCGCCTGGGCCACCATCGTCTGGAATTCGATCGAAGGGGTGGCGAGCATCCTGGCGGGGCTGGCGGCCGGGTCGATCGCCCTCCTCGGCTTCGGCGTGGACTCCTACGTAGAAGTCTTCGCGGGGTCCGTCGTGTTGTGGCGGCTGTCGAAGGAGCGTCAAGGAGAGGCCGCGTCAATCGCGGCCGAGCGGCGGGCGGTGAGACTGATCGCCCTCACGTTCCTGCTCCTCGCCCTCGGCGTGGGTGCCGAGTCCCTCCGGAAGCTGGTAACCGGCGAGCGGCCGCAAGAGAGCATCTTGGGCATCCTCATCGCGCTCGTGTCCCTGGTGGGCATGCCTCTCCTCGCCCGAGCCAAGCGGCGGGTAGGGGAGGCCATGGCAAGCGCAGCCCTGATGGCGGACGCCACGGAGACCGTCCTGTGCGTCTGGCTGTCAGCCATCCTCTTGGTCGGGCTGGGGCTCAATGCCCTCTTCGGTTGGTGGTGGGCCGACCCGGTGGCGGCGCTGGGCATCGTCTACGTGGCGGGCCGGGAAGGGATCGAGCACTGGCAGGCCACCGAGCTGGACGCCTGCTGTTGAAGGCCCTTCCCGCTGTTTCGGCTCCGCTACCTGGGCTCACCGGGGGGGTTCGCCATCTACCTGGCCAGCAAGGACGGCTATGAGGACTCCTTCCTGCCCGGGGGTGGCCTGACCGGGGCACCGGAGGAGGCGCTCGACTGCGCCTGCGGCCTCTACCTCAACGACCCCTCGGCATGGGTCGAGTGGTCCGACGACCCCATCCCAGATTCACGCAAGACCTTCTGAGGGGGAGCACTTAGTGATGGCCATTTTCCCACGTCAGAGCCCTCTCCGTCCACCAGCAAGAAAAACGGGTCCACGCATTTTCACCTCAGGTAGACAGGCCCAGCCAACCCTGGAGGCGCCCCCACCCCATTATCAGTCCTCTGGAGGAAGCCGGGCTGGGTCTCGAGGACATGACCTCCTGGTTTCTCCCCCCACCCCTGATCCCGTCGAGCCTTCAGGAGGCGGGAGCGGTTACCTCCTCGAGGGCATAGGTGACGGCCTCCTCGCGACGCATCGCCTTGCCCTCCTCCCACTCCGCGGCGGTCGAGTCATCGCGAATGAGGTCCTCGGGCAGGGGGATGCCGATGAACCCCGAAATGAGCTCCGTGCCGCTCTCGGCACGGAGGGCTGTGGCGGCCCCGGCCAACCGGGCGGCTCGTTCGGGATCCCCGCGGGTCGCCTCGAGCTTGGCGAGGAGCTCGAGCTGGAAGACCACCCCGGTCGTGTCACCGGCCTCGGCGAACAGCCGCAGGGTCTCGGTGAACCGGGACCGGGCCGCCCGGTAGTCACCGGCGATGTCAGCGACGTTGGCGAGGCCGTAATGTGCCCAGGCGCTCATGAAGACGTCCTCGGCATCCTCGAAGGCTGCCAGGGCGAAGTTGAGGTCCTCCTCCGCTCCGGCCAGATCCCCCATGACGGCACGGTCGAAGCCACGAAACCAGAGGATCTTCGCCATACCGTGGCGGTCACCGCCCGCCTCGTAGAGCCCGAGCCCTTCCGCCCACATCGCCCGGGCCTGGTCGAGAGCGTTCGGGTCCTCGGGAGGGAGCTGCAGCCCCTTCCCGTCCTCTCGGAGGAGCGCCCCGAAGTACACCGGAAAGCTCAGGTCGTAGAGAGCGTTGGCGATCGCCGCCTCGTCGCCGAGTCGGCGCGCCAGGGCGAGGGCCTCCCGGTAGTGGTCCAGCTGACCCTCTTGGTCCATCTGCCAATGAGCGATCCCCCCTGCCGCCCCCAGGGCCATCAGGCGGGCCTGCAGGTGGCGGTCCGCCTCGGGGAGAGCGAGTGCCCGCTCGGCGAACCGACGGCCTTCGCGCAGGTAGCCGCGCATCTGCCAAAAGCGCCACAGCGCTCCGACGAGCCGCAGAGCTGTTTGGGCGTCGCCCTGCCCCAGCGCCCAGTCCAGGGCCGCTTGCAGGTTGTCGTGCTCGCCCTCGAGACGATCGAGGATCCGACGACGTTGTGGGCCGTAGACCTCGGACTCCGAGG
>JALYHC010000103.1 GCA_030776765.1 Actinomycetota bacterium
CGACCTGGCGGTGGCCGGCTCCACCCTGGCGGTGGCGGCCCTGTTCGCCCCGGCCCGCCGCCGCATCCAGGCCTTCGTGGACCGGCGCTTCTACCGGCGCCGCTACGACGCCCGCCGGACCGTGGAGGCCTTCGGCTCCCGGCTGAGGGGAGAGGTCGACCTGGAGACCCTCCTCTCGGACCTGCAGGCGGTGGTGCAAGAGACGCTTCAGCCGGCCTCGGTGGGGGTGTGGCTCAAGGAGCCAAGCCGATGAGGGAGGATCTCGGGCCTGGCCGTCGAGATGGCCACGTCTTGTCCCACCTCCCCGCAGACGTGCTCATGGTGTTGCGCGAGTTCCGCACCGCCGAGATGGCCACCCTGGACCGGGCCGGCCGCCCGGTAACCTGGCCTGTGCTCCCCTTCCTGCGCCTGGACCAGGGGATCTTCCAGGTCACCACGCCCATCGGTCTCCCAGACAAGGCCTTGCGCGTCCGCCGCCGCCCGCAGGTGTCGATGCTCTTCTCAGACCCGACCGGCAGCGGCTTGGAGCGGCCTCCGGCGGTGCTGGTGCAGGGCGATGCCACCTCCCCAGACATCGTCCAGGCCGGCATCGAGGGCTTCAGGGAGGATCTGCAGCTTGCCTACCAGCGCCAGCCCAAGGCGCGTTTGTACGGGGCCGACCCGCTCAGCCGGCGCCTGGTCGGCTGGTACTTCCTACGGCTGGTCATCGATGTGGTACCGCTGGTGGTCCGCTGGTGGCCGGAGGGGGACTTCGGCCGGCGACCCGAGATGGTGGGGTGAGGCATGACGGCTGAGACTGCCGGGCGGGTGGGCGACTTCCCCAGCGCCGTCCTCACCTTCGTGGACGAGTCCGGGTACCCGTTCAGCCTGCGGGTCCGAGTCGAGCCGGCCGGGGAAGAGGTACGGGTGGTCGTCCCCGAGGGCGTGGAGGTGAGACCGGGCCCCGCCGGCCTGCTCTGCCACAGCCACGACGAGGAGCTCTGGAACCAGAAGAGCTTCAGCGCCCGGGGCCGGCTCTCGAGATCCGAGGGCTGGCTCTTCTCCCCGGAGCGGCACGTGGAGGGGCTCGGCAAGGGGGGCTGGGTGCGTCTGGTCCGGCTGATGCTCCAGGGCCGGCGGCGCGCCGAGGCCTACCTGGCGGCGCGCGGGCTGGAACGGCCCGCCATAGCCTGGGAGGAGCTCGACGCCGTCAAGCGGGAGGTCTTCCCGGGTTGGGGGACCCGGGGTGTCCGGGTGGCGCTGGTCGCCGTGTCGAGCCTCTACCTGGCCAACGCGGCGCTCGGCACGGTGCTGGCCCTACGGGACGGGCTCCCCGCCCGACCGCTGGGCATCTCGACAGGGCTTCCCCCTCTGTGGGACTTCACCGTGGGCCTGGGGACCGCCCTCTCGGCGCCCCTCATCCTGCTGGTGGCCCTGGCCGTGTTGAACGTGCTGCTCTTTCGGCCTCCGGCCCATCGGGCCGCCCTGGCCTTGGCGGTGCTGGCGGCCGGGTTCACGGCGGGGGCGCTGGTGGAACCCGTCACCTGGTCCCTCCTCGGCCCGGCAAGCCCGAATGATCCGATCCTCCTGGTGGTGGCGGGCGGCAACATCCTCATCCCGGCGGTGATGATCGGACTGTCGGTGCGGGTGTTCCGCTCCTGGCAACCGGTCCTGACTGCTGAGGCAGGCAGCACCAATTGAGCCGGTCTGGCTCAGATCTCGAGGAGCGCCTCGAGGCCCACCGTCACACCGGTGAGCTCTCCCACCCGGCGCACTGCCAGTAGCACCCCGGGCAGGAAGGAGCGGCGGTCGGTGGTGTCGTGCCGGAGGGTGAGCACCTGGCCGGGGGCCCCCAGGATCACCTCCTGATGGGCCACCAGGCCCGGCAGGCGCACCGCATGGACCGGGACGCCCGCCACGGCTGCGCCGCGCGCCCCCGGCACCAGCTCCTCCGACTGGACGGCGGGCGGCTCCCGGCGGCGGGCATCGGCCAGGCGTCGGGCGGTGGCCAGGGCGGTGCCCGAAGGGGCGTCCGCCTTGGCCTCGTGGTGCAGCTCGATCACCTCCGCGGCAGAGAAGAAGGGCGCCGCCAGCTCGGCGAGCCGCATGAGCAGTACCGCCCCGATGGAGAAGTTGGGCGCCACCAGGCAGTTGGGCGGTCCCGGACCCCAGGAGCGGCGCAACTCCTGGAAGCGAGCCTCGGTAAAGCCGGAGGTGCCCACCACCGCGTTGAGGCCCATGCCCCGCCAGCGGCGCAGGTTCCCCATCACCACCTCCGGCCGGGTGAACTCCACCACCACCTGGGCCTCCTGCAGGGCATCCGGCTGGCCTTCCACCTCCAGGCCGGCCACTCGCTGCCCGGCATGGGCGGGGTCGTAGAGGGCGGCCAGCTCCAGGTCCTCGGCCGCTTCGATCGCCTCCGCCACCAGCCGACCCATTCGCCCGGCGGCACCGGAGACGGCCACCCGGCTCACCGCACGAAGGGCTGTAGGTCCTCTTCGTCGAAGGGGCCCACCGCCCCGATGACCCGGGGGGCGTCGAACAGCTCCCGAGCCACCTCCAGGACGTCCCCGCGACCGACCTCCTCCACCCGGCGGATGATCTCGTCCACCCCGAGATGCTCCACTCCGGACAGCTCCGCCCTCCCCAGGCGGGTCATCCGGCTGTTGGCGTCTTCCAGGCTGAGCGCCAGCCTCCCCTTCATGTGCCCCTTGGAGCGCTCCAGCTCCTCGTCGGTGAGGCCCTCCTCCGACATGCGGTCCAGCTCCTGATGAACGAGGCCCAGCACTTGCGAGGTCTGGCTGGGGGTGGTCCCGACGTAGATGCCGTACGCGCCGGTGTCGGCGTGGGGCGAGCGAAAGCTGTACACCGAGTAGGCCAGGCCCCGCTCCTCGCGGATCTCTCGGAAGAGGCGGGACGACATGCCTCCCCCCAGGACGTGATTGAGCACGTCGAAGGCGAAGCGCCGCTCGTCCGCCCGACCCAGCCCCTCGCCGCCGAGCACCAGGTGGGCCTGCTCGGTGTCGCGGCGCACCACCTTGACCCGGGGTGCCACCCCCGGCGGCTGGTAGCCGTGGTCGACGCCGTCGCCGGCCCAGCCGCCGAAGTGCTGCTCCACGGTCTCCACCACCCGATCGTGGTCGATGTGCCCCGCCACCGCCACCACCACGGAGCCGGGCTGGTAGCGCCTGCCCCAGTAGCCGGCGATGTCGGGACGGGCCATGGCCTTGATGGACTCCCGGGTGCCCAGCACCGGTCGCTCCAGCGGATGGCCCTGCCACAGCGCCTGGAAGAACTGCTCGTGGGCGACATCGCTCGGGTCGTCCTCATTCATGTTGATCTCCTCCAGCACCACCAGCCGCTCGGCGTTGATCTCCGCCTCCCGGAAGGCGGGGCGCTGCAGCATCTCGGACAGCACGTCCAATCCCATCGGCAGGTCCTCGTCCAAAAGACGCGCCCAGTAGCAGGTGTAGTCCTTGGACGTAAAGGCGTTCGACTGCCCACCCACCGCGTCGAAGGCCTCGGCGATGGCGCGGGCCGTCAACTCTTCGGAGCCCTTGAAGAGCAGGTGCTCGAGGAAATGGGAGCAGCCCGCCTCGTTGGGCTGCTCGTCACGCGTCCCGGTATCAACCCAGCAGCCCACCGCCACGGAGCGGACCTCCGGCATGTGCTCGGTGATCACGCGCAGGCCGCTGTCGAGGGTGGTGAGCCGGTAGTGCATGGCCGCCCGATGATAGGAGGCCCGCCCCGCCTGGCATGCAAACGATGGCACGGAGAGCGGCACAATGAGGGCATGAACGAGCTGGTGCTGCTGGTGGAGGACGATGCCTCGATCCGGGAGGTGACCGAGCTGGGCCTCGAGCAGGCCGGCTTTCGGGTGCACTCGGCCATCGACGGCCGGGAAGGCCTACAGCGCTTCCGCCTGGAGCACCCCGACGTGGTGGTGCTGGACGTGATGGTGCCCGCACTGGACGGCCTGGAGGTGTGCCGGGCGATCCGCGCGGAGTCCTTGGTGCCGGTCGTGATGTTGACCGCCCGCACCGACACCATCGACGTGGTGGTGGGCCTCGAGTCGGGCGCCGACGACTACGTGAAGAAGCCCTTCGAGATTCACGAGCTGGCAGCCCGCTTGCGGGCCGTCCTGCGGCGCACCCGCCAGGAGGGTCT
>JALYHC010000104.1 GCA_030776765.1 Actinomycetota bacterium
GGTTGCCTCGATCCCAATCTGGAAGGCGATGGTGCCCAGCACGGCGGCCAGCAGCCCGCCGAGCAAGATGGTCATCGCCACCGCCACCAGCATGCCGAGCAGGCTGGCGGGCACGTCAAGGCCCCCGAAGCGCTCACGTGCGGCAAGGACGCCGGCATCGGGCACACTGGCGGCGGACCGCTCTTGGCCCCGGTGCTGTCGCTGTCGTGCCATCTGTTGCTCCCTTACTCGTGACTCGCAGATCTTGGTCAGGCCTTTATGGCTAACTACCCACGGGGGGAGGTGGTGAAACTGATCCGTTTTTCGCCCCCGGTGCACCCGACACTATGACGAGTGGGGCGACGTGTTGGGCCGATTGGTATCAGCGAATCAGTGAGTGGAGGCCGAGTTCTGAGTTTGTTCTGAGGCGTGCGGGGGTACGTACACAGGGTCCGCAACAGTCCGCAACAGGCAACAGAAGGAGTGGGAATGCTTGACGTGCAGCAGGTAGTAGAGCGGCGCGGTCAGAAACTGATCGACGCCAACGGTGACAAGATTGGCAAGATCGAAGAGATCTACCTCGACGAGGAGACCGGCCAGCCCGAATGGGTGTTGGTGAATATGGGGCTGTTCGGCTCGAAGTCCAGCTTCGTGCCACTGGAGCAGGCGAGCATCGAGGGCGACAGCCTGCGCGTTCCCTACGACAAGGAGGCGGTCAAGGACGCGCCGAAGATAGAGCCCGGCTACGACCTGTCCCAGCCGGAAGAGGCGGAGCTGTACAGCTACTACGGCATGACCTACAGCGAGAGGCCGTCGAGCACGGGTCTCCCGGAGGGCCGCTCAGGGGGTCAGACGACCGACGACGCCATGACTCGTTCTGAAGAAGAGGTGCACGTCGGCACGGCCCATCGCGAAGCCGGCCGGGTGCGGTTGCGCAAATACGTCGTGACTGAGAACGTGCAGCAGACCGTCCCGGTGTCCCACGAGGAGGTCCGTGTCGAGCGCGAGCCGATCACCGATGCCAACGTTGATGAGGCGATGGCAGGCCCGGAGCTCTCCGAGGAGGAGCATGAGGTCGTGTTGCAGGCCGAGGAACCGGTCATTGAGAAGGAGACGGTACCCAGGGAGAGGGTGCGCCTAGACAAAGAGGCCGTCACCGACGAGGAGCAGGTGTCCGCCGAGGTCCGAAAGGAGCAGATCGACCTCGAGGACGAGGGTCGACAGCGCCGCTGAACCGATAGTTTCACGGGAGTAAGAAGGGGACCGGCTGAGCCGGTCCCCTTGCCATTTTGGGAGGCGCCTGGCCTCCCGTCGGCCCGCCACGAACCTCTCGGCCTGGGTCGGAGGTCGGGCCATCACTCCTCTCGGTTGCGGCAGTGACGGCGTAGGCCGACACGTAGCAGGCGGCGCCGCAGATTAGTGCAACAGCTGTAGGCCCGCAGAGGCCGCTATGAGGGAGAGACCTGGATAAAGGACTAGAGGCCGGGGACCTTGCCGCCCAGGAACTTGCTGATGAGATCCTGGGGGTTCAGGCCTGGGCGATCGTAGTCGGACCGATCACTCAGGGTCGAGCGCTGCAGGGCGGCCGCGTCAGCCTCCCGCCGCCCACCCCCGCCAGCGGTGAGGAGTGACCGCGATGACCGGCCCTCGGGGCGGGTCGGTGCGGTACTGCTCGTACTTGGCCCCGAGGGACTGCACCCCTCGCTCCCATTGGGGGCCTTCGTCGTAGATCTCGGCCATGCCGTCGACCCGCACCCACCAGAGGCGCGACCAGTCCTCCTGGTAGTGGTCGACCAGCAGGGACACGGCCGGGTGGGCGAGGATGTTGTCCAGCCGCTTGAGGCGGCGGGTGGACTTGGGCTTTTGATCGACTGCCGAGTAGATGACGTCGTCTGCCAGTGCCAAGCAGAGCGCCACCACGTGGGGCCGGTCGTCCCGGCTCACCGTCGCCAACCTGCCCACCCGGGCCTCACCCAGGCGGCGACGCATCTCGGCAAGGTCCATGGTCCGACGATACTTGCCACCGGGAACCGGCCGGGTATCGCCGCCGTCCAAGCGGTGGCTGACGAGGAGGACAGGTGCTACAGGCGATTGGCTGGCTGGTGGTGGCGGCGATGGCCCTCATGGCGTGTGGCGGTCAGGCCGACGGAGGCGGCGATTCGGCGGCCATGGGCCCCGGGCTCTCCATCGAGGAGGCGCTCGCCTCCGAACTGGAGGGCCCGTTGCTGGTGAGCGGCGCCCTGGTGGCGGTGGACGACGAGGTCCGGCTGTGCACCGCTTTGGCAGAGTCCTTCCCGCCGCAGTGCGGAGGGCCCTCCCTGATCGTGCAGGGACTGGATCTCTCCCAGGTCCCCGACCTTTCCAGCGAGGGGTCGGTGACCTGGTCGGAGGGCCCGGTCCAGTTGCTGGGGAGGGTGCAGGACGAGGTTCTCATCGTCGAGTCCCGTTCTCAGGCCTGAGCATTCGGGCGCCCGCTACCCTTCCGGCTCCGATCAGAGCAGGAGCGCCATGCCCGCCCAGCTGCCCCCAGAGGTGCGAAAACTCTTCTCGGAGCCCAACTTCGCCTACCTGGCCACCCTCATGCCGGACGGTTCGCCGCAGGTGACGCCCATATGGGTCTCTGTGGAGGGCGACCACATCTGGGTCAACACGGCTGAGGGGCGCACCAAGCCGGAGAACGTGCGGCGAGACCCCCGAGTGGCCGTCGCCGTCTTGGACGAGAAGCGTCCCTACACCTGGGCGCAGGTCCGGGGCCGGGTGGTGGAGACCCGACACGAAGGGGCAGTGGAGCACATCAACCGGCTCTCCCAGAGCTACGTGGGTCGGGACTATCCCCTGCCCGAGGGCATGCAGCGGGTGATCCTGGTCATCGAGCCCGAGCATGTCAGCTTCGCGGTTCGGCCGGCGCCCGGCCAGCACCAGGAGGGATGAACCGGGGATGGCGGAGCTGGAGCAGGCCCTGGTCGGGCGCCTGCAGGCGGCCGTCGAGGCGGCCTTCGGCGAGGAGTTCATCGGCACAGACCCACTGGTGCGTCCCGCCCAAGACCCCTCCTTCGGCGACTACCAGGCCAACCTGGCCATGGGCCTGGCCCGGGAGCTGGGGCGGCCCGCCCGGGAGGTGGCGGCGGCGATCGTCGAGCACCTCGATTTGGCAGGAATGTGCCATGCCCCCGAGGTGGCCGGGCCGGGCTTCATCAACCTCCGCTTCCTGCCGGGCTACCTCGCAGAGCGGGTGGCCGAGCTGGCGGGAGACCCGCGCTTGGGCGTCGAGGAGGTGGCCGATCCCCAGAGGGTGGTGATCGAGTACCTGAACCCCAATGCCGCCCGGCAGATGCACGTCGGCCACCTGCGCAGCACGGTGATCGGGGACGCCCTGGCCCGAATCGTCGACTTCCTGGGCCACGAGGTCATTCGGGAGAGCCACATGGGTGACTGGGGCACCCAGTTCGGCCTGCTCATCGAGCACCTCATCGAGCTGGGGCGGGAGGACGAGGTGGGCTTCGCCGACCTGAACCAGCTCTACCGCCAGGCCCAGCACCGGTTCAACAGCGACCCCGACTTCGCCGACCGGGCCCGCAAACGGGTGGTGGCGCTGCAAAGCGGCGACGAGCGGACGCTGGGCGTGTGGCGCGACATGATCGAGGAGTCGGTCCGGCACTTCGGCGAGATCTACCGCCGCTTGGGCGTTACCCCGGTGGAGATGCGTGGAGAGAGCTTCTACAACCCGATGCTCCCCGAGGTGGTGAGCGAGCTCGAGGCGAAGGGCCTGACCCAGGTGTCGGAGGGCGCCGTGTGCGTGTTCCCGCCCGGCTTCACCCGCCCGAACGGCGAGCCCCTGCCGCTCATCGTCCAGAAGTCCGACGGCGGTTACCTCTACGCCACCACCGACCTGGCCGCCATCCGCTACCGAATCTTCGAACTGGGGGCCGAGCGGGTGGTCTATGTGGTCGATGCCCGGCAATCCCTGCATCTGGCCATGGTCTTCGCCACCGCCCGCTTGGCCGGTTGGATGGCCCAAGGGATGGCCCAAGGGATGGCCCAAGGGATGGATAGAGAGGTGGCGGCGGAGCACTGTAGCTTCGGGGCGGTGTTGGGCGAGGACGGGCGTCCTCTCAAGACGCGTGCCGGAGAGAACGTCCGGCTGGCCGAGCTGCTGGACGAGTCCGAGCAGCGAGCGGCGGCCATCGTCGGCGAGAAGAACCCAGCCCTGGACGAGGAGCGTCGCCGTCGGGTGGCCCACGCGGTGGGCATCGGGGCGCTGAAATACGCCGACTTGTCCACCTACCGGGTGAAGGACTATGTCTTCAGCTGGGACCGCATGCTGGCCATGGACGGCAACACTGCCCCCTACCTGCAGTACGCCTACGCCAGGATTCGCTCGATCTTCCGCAGAGGAGAACTGGGCCCCGAGGAGCTCGGCTCGGTGGGAGAGCTCGCCATCGAGCACCCGGCCGAACGGGCGCTCGTCCTGCAGTTGGGGAGGCTGCCGCCCACGGTGCGGGGGGTGGCCGCCACGCTCGAGCCGCACCGGCTGTGCAGCTACCTCTACGAGGTGGCTACCGCCTTCAGCAGCTTCTACGAGCAGTGTCCGGTGCTGCAGGCCGGCGAGCGGCAGCGGACCTCCCGCCTGGTGCTGTGCGACCTGACCGCTCGCACGTTGGGGCTGGGTTTGGGCCTGCTCGGCATCGAGGTGCTGGAGAGGATGTAGCCGGCCGCTCCCAGACTGCTCTCCGGCCGGTCGTCAGGCGGTCGCCGTCCTCGGGGACTGGGCCAGCACGACGAACAGCACGGCGGCGGTTGCCAGGTGGAGGAAGTGGTCGGCCGTGTTCAGCGCCAGGATGTTGAGGGCGGTGTCGGTGATGAAAAACCCCAGGATCCCCACCACCGTGTAGACGATCGCCACCGCCCAGGACGCGCTGCGGGCGGCGGTGGTGCTGGCCGCCGCCGCTCCGATCAGGCCCAGGCCGATGGCCAGGTGGACCAGGTTGTGCAGCGGGTTGATCTCGAAGATGATCAGCACCGGGCCTTCGGTGGACGCAAAGCGCTGAATCCGGTCAGCGCGAAGCCGATCAGGCCGACCAGGGCATACACGGCCCCGAAGACGTAGGCAACGGTCTTGACCGGAGTGGCCATGAGGAGTCTCCTTTGTCTCGATTGTCTCGGTCCCTCACTCGATACTCTATTCGGCGCAGAACGCGAAAC
>JALYHC010000105.1 GCA_030776765.1 Actinomycetota bacterium
CGTGGGGACAGCGGGTGCAGACCCTGCTGGGGCTGATCGAGCGAACTCCCTCTGAAGCTCGTCTCCCTCCCCCGCTTGCGGGGGAGGGCCGGGGAGGGGGTAGCTCATCTCCCTCCCCCTCCGGGGCAGGGCAGGGGAGGGGGTAGAAGGAGCCGGTAGTAGAGGTAGGGAGCCAAGCGAGGACCCATTCCCGATATCATCCTCCTGCGCCCTTCGAGGACCCATCCATGGTCACCCGCTCCCAGATCAGCTCCTACGACTCCGACCAGCGCCGCCAGCCGCTCGTCACCGAGCTGCGCAACTTCTGGGACTACCGGGGCCTGATTCGCCTGCTGGTGGTGCGCGACCTGACCGTGCGCTACAAGCGCTCCACCTTGGGGATCTGGTGGACCATCCTCAACCCGCTGCTCACCTCCCTGGTGCTGTGGATCATCTTCGGCCAGATCTTCCGGTTCACCATTCCGGGCGTTCCCTACGCCGTCTACCTGGTGTCCGGGATCCTGTTCATCACCTACTTCACCCAGGGGGTGCTGTCGGCCGGCTCGGCCATCGTCAACAGCGCCTCGGTCCTGTCCAAGGTTCACGTCCCGCCGGAGGTCTTCTCCCTGTCGGCCGCTACCGCCTCGGCGGCCAACTTCCTCTTCAGCGTGGTACCGCTGCTCATCCTCCAGCTCATCAGCGGAGTGGGCATCCCGTGGACTGTGGTGCTGGTGCCCATCCCCGCCCTGGCCACCCTGGCGCTCATCACCGGGGTCGGCCTGCTGATCGCCTCGGCGGCGGTCTACTTCTACGACGTCCTGGACCTGAGCAGTGTGCTGGTGCAGCTGGTGGCTTACCTGACGCCCAGCTTCTACCCACTGGAGATCGTCCCCGAAAGGTTCCTCTGGGTCGTGTTCGCCAATCCCCTCTACTCCTACCTGGTGGTGTTCCGGGGCTTCGTCTATCAGGGGACATTCGCCCCCTGGTGGAACTTCGCCGTCATGCTCTCGGTGTCGGCGGCCGCCCTGGCCTTGGGTGTATGGGTGTTCTCCCGGAGCTGGAAGAAGCTGGTGGTGCTGCTGTGACGAGCAATCCTCTCATCGAGGCCCACCAGGTGGCCCTGGCCTACCGGATGACACACGACCGGGCCGGCACGGTGAAAGAGTTCGCCATCCGCTTCGTCAAGCGCCAGGTGCAGTACGAGCAGCTGTGGGCCCTGAAAGGGGTCTCCTTCACGGTCGGGCGGGGCGAAGTCTTCGCGGTGATCGGGCCCAATGGGGCCGGCAAGAGCACGCTGATGAAGGTGCTGGCTCGCGTCCTGCCCCCCAGTGAGGGCCGGGTGATCGTGCGGGGCAGCGTGGCACCGATGATCGAGCTGGGGGCCGGCTTCAACGCCGAGCTCACCGCCTACGAGAACGTCGTCCTCTACGGGACGCTGCTGGGCCGCGATCCCGAGTTCATGCGGGAGCGGGCCGAGGCCATCGCCAAATGGGCCGCCCTCGAGGACTTCCTCGACGTGCCCATCCGCAGCTACTCGTCCGGCATGCTGGCCCGGCTGGGCTTCTCGGTGGCCACCGACATCGAGCCGGACATCCTGGTGGTGGACGAGGTACTGTCTGTGGGCGACGAGGCCTTCCAGAGGAAGTCGGCCGAGCGCATCGAGGCCATGATCGATGCCGGCACGGCGGTGGTGCTGGTCTCCCATGCCCTGGAGACCGTCCTGGAGGTGGCGGAGCGGGTGATGTGGCTCGACCACGGGCAGATCAAGATGATCGGCGAGCCAAAGGAAGTCGTGGAGGCTTACCGGGAGACGGCATGAGACAGGAGACGGGATACGGATTTCCTGGTCCCTCTTCTTCGGGGGTGGTCGGCCATCAGAGAAGGTGCATTCACAACGGGCCTCCCACCCCCCGAACCCCCTAGCCCGGCAGGTGGGGGAGGAAGAGCCGGACGTGTCGGTGGTGCTGCCCATCTACAACGAGCGGGGCCACCTGGTGGAGGAGATCGAGCGGATCTCCGCTTCCCTCCAGGGCTCGCCCTACTCCTACGAGATCGTGGTGGTGGACGACGGGTCGACGGACGGCTCCGGCGAGCTGCTGCGCCAGTTGGAGGGGATTCGGCTGATCCAGCTCCCCGAGAACCGGGGCTCGGGCTTCGCCCGCAAGTACGGGACCCGGGCCGCCCGGGGGCGGGTGGTGGTGTGGACCGACGTCGACATGACCTATCCCAACGACGAGATCCCTCGTTTGGTGAAGGAGCTGGACGGCTACGACCAGGTGGTGGGGGCGCGCACCTCCGAGAAGGGAGCG
>JALYHC010000106.1 GCA_030776765.1 Actinomycetota bacterium
CGTGGCCACCAGATAGAAGTCGGGCATGGGAAGGTCAGCCGACAGACCGATCGCCACCTCCAGGTCGTGGGCTTGGCCCTCCAGCCGGGCGGCCCATTGGCGGACGACCGGTCCGAGTGGGTCAGCGTCGACCAGCGTGTAGATGGAGCCGTGCCGCTGCGCCCGCCGCCACACCTCTCGCATCCGCTCGATCGCCTCTGTAGGCTGAGGAGGGACGTCGCCGACCGGCTCCATCGAGACGTTGCCGGCCGCCTGCGCTGCCTGAGTGGCGGCGTGAGTGGCACGCTCCCCGACGACGGCCACCAGCGTGGTGACGGACCTCATGGCATCCAGTCTGGCCCTGGAGCAGAGAGTGCGAGCCCTGGGCCGCTCCGGACTAGCTCGCAGCGGTCCCGCTGCGGTCCGCGTGGCGATCTCCAGACGAACCTCGACGACGGTCGGGGCATCTGGGTGATGGTCGCCGAGCCCATGCTGGAGGCAAGGGTCTCGCTAGGAGGCATCATTGGGCTCCACCGCCCTCCCCATTGTGGGTTTCCCTCTGCGGCTTTCCTGCTCTTCCCGGGTGAGGATTCTCACGGTGCAGCCTCCTCGCAGGGGGTCCTGCGGGGGTTCGGGAGGCCCGAGCATGCCTTCCCAAGACAACCTGACGCTCCGCTGCGTCTTCTCCCCCGGGGAGCGGACTCGGCTGGGTGACCGCCCCGGCCCGACAGCTTCCGAGCATCTAGGATCGAGGCACTAACGAACGGGAGGTCGAGATGGCCGACACGCTGGCAGAGCTGAACGCCGCTGCCGAAGCAGAGTGGCTGCAGAGTTGGACGAGGGGTCCTTCGCCAGCGGACAGAAGCCCACTGCGTTCCGGTGACCCGGCACCCGACGTCGAACTACCCGATCACACGGGTGAGCCGCGGCGATTGAGCTCCTTCTGGGAGGTCGCCCCGGGCCTGGTGATGTTCTGGCGTCACTTCGGATGCGGCTGTGGGATCCAGCGGGCTGCCCGGCTGGGGGAGGAGCATGGCGACTACCTGGCGGCAGGACTGAGTCCCGTCATCATCGGCCAGGGAGAACCCGCTCGGGCCAGGGCGTCCAAGGAGAGGTACGCCATCCCATGCTCGATCCTCTGCGACCCCGACTTCGAGGCCTATCGGGCGTTCGGGTTGGGACATTTTGCCCTCGAGGAGGTTCTCTACGACGCCCCGGAAACGCATTGGACCCATCCCAAAGACCTGGGGGAGGAATTCCAGGCGGCTCGTCGGGAAGAGGGTCGGCCCTTGGTCGACGACCCCTGGATGGCTCCCGGCGAGTTCGTGGTGGACACGACTGGCACTATCCGACTCGCCTATACCTATCAGTACTGCGAGGACTTTCCCGACCCGAGGATCCATTGGCAGCGGCCAAGCTGGCCACCCGCTGAGAGACGACATTCGGCTGGTTAGAGGTTCGGCCGGTCCATGGAGATCGAGACTCGCTACGCCAAGAGCGGCGAAACGCACATCGCCTACCGGATGCTCGGCCAGGGTCCACCCGACCTGATTTATGTCCCCGGGACGTTCTCTCACGTGGAGTTCGCTTGGGAAGAGCCGTCATACGCTCGTTTCCTGCGCCGGCTGGCCTCGTTCGGCCGACTGGTGATGCTCGACTTGCGGGGCGTGGGGCTGTCCGACCGGGGGGCCGTGCTCCCTACGCTGGAGGACCAGATGGACGATGTCACCGCGGTCCTGGACGCCATCTGCTCGGACGAGGCGGTCATACTCGGGGTTTCCCAGGGCGGGCCTACGGCTGCCCTGTACGCCGCTACCTACCCACAGCGGACAGCGGGGCTCATCCTCTATGGGGCATATGCCACCGCCGTCGGGCAGGAGGATCATCCGTGGGGACGAACACCGCAGTGGGTCGACCGCTATGTTGCTCGGGCAGACACCGATTGGGGGCGGGGGATGCACCTAGCCGAGGTGGCTCCCAGCCGGGTGGACGATGAGGCCTTCGCACGCTGGTGGGCTCGCTTGGAGAGATACGCATGCGCACCGGGCAACGCTATGGCTTTCATCCGCGCCCACTCAGAGGACGACGTCCGGCATGTGCTGTCGGCCATCTCGGCGCCCACCCTCGTGCTTCAGCGGGCCGACGACCAATACCGTGACCCTCGCAATGCGAAATTTCTCGCCCACCACATCGCGGGGGCACGATGGGTGGAGCTCCCGGGGAGGGACCATCTTCCCTACGTTGGCGATCAGGACTCCGTGCTGGACGAGATCGAGGAGTTACTGACCGGGGTGCCGGGCGTCCGGCCAGCCGACCGGGTCCTGGCAACCGTCCTGTTCACTGACATTGTCGCGTCTACCGAACGGGCCGCGGAGCTCGGCGACCGCCGTTGGGGAGAGGTGCTCGACCTCCACCATGCCACGGTGCGACGAGAGCTCGACCGCTACCGGGGCCGGGAGGTGGATACGGCGGGCGACGGCTTCGTCGCAACCTTTGATGGCCCGGCCCGGGCTATTCGTTGTGCGCTGGACATTCGCCATCGGATGCGGGCGCTGGACCTGGAGATTCGTGCCGGGCTACATACTGGCGAGGTGGAGGTCGCCGGATCGCGCGTCGTCGGTATCGCCGTGCACATTGGGGCGCGCGTCGCCGCCCTGGCGGCGCCGGGAGAGGTGCTGGTCTCGCGTACGGTGAAGGACCTGGTGGGCGGCTCGGGGATTGACTTCGACGACCGGGGAGCCCACAGCCTCAAGGGGGTGCCGGAAGAATGGCAGCTCTACGCGGTGCGGTGAGGTCTAGGTTTGCGGGTTCGCCCAGGGCGGTCGGGATGGTGACCTTAGGCAGTGGTTAGGGTGTTTGGTCTGGGTGAATGGATGTACGTGGACTTCGAGGATCACCTTCAACTTTTGAACCAACAAAAGCACGACGCATCGCCGTCCCGTTGAGCCCTTCTGAGCATTGGCTTGTCACAAGAGACTTAGGAGCGGAGCCCCTACCGGCAGGCCACCATTCGCTGCGATCACCGCACCTAGCCGCATCCCTCTTGTGCAAGTCCGGCCAATGAGAACGTGACGGTCCTCCTCAGCTGCAGCCCAGCGAGTTGCCGCAGTTGAGGCACTTGTAGCAGGAGCCGTTGCGGACGGTGATGTGGCCGCAGGTGTCGCACAGCGGCGCGTCGCCCATGTACTGGGAGAGGGCCTCCTGCACGGACCACTCCTCGGCGGTGGCTGCGGCGCCATGGCCGTTCCCGCCGCCAGTGATGGAGAAGACCGCGGTGCGCTCCTTGTCTGCCTCTCCCTCGACCTCTCCCATCGACGCCTCCTGCTTGGGCGGCTCGGGGAGCACCGACGGTGTCTCGGTGGGCGGAACCTGCGCCAGGTCGGTGCGACCCAGGTACTCGAGGCCGAGGGTGCGGAAGACGTAGTCGACGATGGAGTTGGCCATCTTGATGTTGGGATGGCCTTCTACCATCCCTCGCGGCTCGAAGGTGTGGAAGGTGAAGGTGTCCACGAACTCGTCCAGCGGCACACCGTACTGCAGGCCCTTGGAGACGGCGATGGCGAAGCAGGACAGGACCCCTCGAAGAGTCGCTCCCTCCTTGGCCAGGTCGATGAAGAGCTCGCCAAGCGTCCCGTCGTCGTACTCGCCGGTACGCAGGAAGACCTTGTGGCCGCCGATGCGTGCCTCCCGGGTCCATCCCTGCCGGCGGGCCGGCAGCAGGAAGCGAGGCCGAGGAACTCCGGCGTAGGCTTGGGAAGGGCTCACCCCGGGGGCGAAGACTCCGCTCACCACCTTGGCCTGATCGGCGATGGCTTCGGTTACGCCCTCCACCTCCTCGTCGGCTTCACCATCGTGAGAGGAGGTCGAGAGTGGCTGGGAGGCCTTGGAGCCGTCCCGGTAGAGCGCCATCGACTTGAGTCCCAGCTGCCAGGAGAGCAGGTAGCAGTCCTCGATGTCCTCCACGGTGGCGTCGTTGGGCAGGTTGGTGGTCTTGCTGATGCTGCCCGAGATGAACGGCTGGGCGGCTGCCATGGCCTTGATGTGGCCGGTGGGGTGGATGAAGCGCCTTCCCTGCTTGCCGCACCGGTTGGCACAATCGAAGACGGCCAGATGCTCCCCCTTCAGGTGTGGGGCCCCTTCCACCGTCTGCCGCCCGCAGATGACATCGTTGGCCTCGTCGATCTGCTCCCTGCCGAACCCCAACGCCCGCAGCAGGTCGAAGCCCAGGGAGGTGTACTCCTCCTCGGTGAAGCCCAGCCGCTGCAAGGCTTCCTCGCCCAGCACGAAGACGCTGAAGGCGTGCCGCAGCTCGAAGACGCTGGGGAGGGTCTTCTCGATCGCCTCGATGTCCGGCTTGGTGAAGCCCTTGTCGGCCAGGCTCTTTCGATTGACGTGCGGGGACCCCTCCAGCGTCATCTCGCCCCTTACGTAGGCGACGATGTCCCTCACCTGCTTCTCGGAGTACTCCAGTCGGCGCAGGGCGGGAGCCAGGGACTGGTTGGCGATCTTGAAGTACCCGCCGCCGGCCAGCTTCTTGAACTTGACCAGCGCAAAGTCCGGCTCGATCCCGGTGGTGTCGCAGTCGAGCTGCAAGCCGATCGTGCCGGTGGGGGCGATCACCGTGGCCTGGGCGTTTCGGTAGCCATGGCGCTCTCCCAGCTCCACCGCGCGATCCCAGGCCTGCCGTGCCGCCTGTACCAACTCCGGCGGGCAGGACTGCGGGTCGAGGCCCATCACATGGTGGCTGATCCCCTCATACTCGTCCTGACGGGCGTTGTGGGCCGCCCGGCGATGGTTGCGCATCACCCGAAGCATCGCCTCGCGGTTCTCTCGGTACTTGGGGAACGGCCCCAGTGCCTGGGCCATCTCCGCCGAGGTGGCGTACGCCTGGCCGGTCAGGATGGCGGTCAGTGCCCCGGTGATCGCCCGCCCCTCGTCGGAGTCGTAAGGGATGCCCGATCTCATGAGCAGCGAGCCCAGGTTGGCGTAGCCGAGGCCCAAGGTCCGGTAGTTGTAGGCGCCCTCGGCGATCTCCTTGGAGGGGAAGTGGGCCATGGTCACCGAGATCTCGAGGACGATGGACCAGAGCCGAATGGCGTGCTGGTAGGCGTCGATGTCGAACTTGCCGGTCGAGTCGTCGTAGAAGCGAACCAGGTTGAGGCTGGCCAGGTTGCAGGCGGTGTTGTCCAGGAAGACGAACTCGCTGCATGGGTTGGAGGCGCGGATGCGCCCTCCCGCCGGGGAGGTGTGCCACTCGTTGATGGTGGTGTCGAACTGCACCCCTGGATCGGCGCAGGCCCAGGCGGCTTCCGAGACCTGGCGCCAGAGGTCCCGCGCCCTGACGGTCTTGCGCACCTTGCCCGTGGTGCGCTCATTGAGGTCCCAAGTGCCGTCCTGGCGCACCTTCTCCATGAACTCCTGTGAAACCCGCACCGAGTTGTTGGAGTTTTGGCCGGAGACCGTCTGATAGGCCTCGCCGTTGAAGTCGGAGGAGTAGCCGGCGGCGATCAGGGCCCGCACCTTGTTCTCCTCCTCGACCTTCCAGTTGATGAACTCCTCGATGTCGGGATGGTCGAGGTCGAGGATCACCATCTTGGCGGCGCGCCTGGTGGTCCCACCCGAGCGTATGGCGCCGGCGGACCGATCTCCGACCTTGAGGAAGGACATGAGGCCGGAGGACTTACCACCACCGGAGAGCGTCTCGCCCTCGGCGCGGATCTGGGAGAAATTTCCTCCCACCCCTGAGCCGAATTTGAAGATCCTCGCTTCCCTGAGCCAGAGGTCCATGATGCCGCCCGGGTTGACCAGGTCGTCGGCAACGCTGAGGATGAAGCAAGCGTGCGGGGCCGGCCGGCTGTAGGCGTCCTGGCTCTCCACCGCCTGCTCGGTCTGGGGGTCCACATACCAGAAGCCCTGAGCGGGGCCCGTCAGCCCGTAGGCCCAGTTGAGGCCGGTGTTGAACCACTGGGGGCTGTTGGGGGAGCCGATCTGGTGGAGCAGCATGTAGGCGATCTCGTCCTCGAAGGCCTGCGCGTCCTTGATGAAGGCGAAGTAACCGTTCTGCTCGCCCCACCAGCGCCAGGCCCCCGCCAGCCGCTTGACCACCTGCCGCACCGAGTGCTCCTGTCCCAAGGCGGGGTTGCCCTCCTCGTCGAGGAGCTGCTTGCCGTCCCCGTCGAATTGCGGCACCCCCGCTTTGCGGAAGTACTTGGAGACCGCCACGTCGGTGGCCACCTGAGACCACTGAGCGGGCACCTCGGCATCATGCATCTCGAAGACCACCGAGCCGTCCGGGTTGGTGATTCGAGCGTCCCGCTTGACCCATTCGACGCTCTCGTACGGGTCCTCACCCGTCTTGGTGAAGCGGCGCGAGATGTGCAGGCCGGTGCTGCTGGTGTCGCCCATGAACTACCTCCGCTTGCGGGGACTACTGTCCAGCACAAGATGTTGTGGTAGGAAAGTCGGCAACCACAGCATCTGGGCAGGTATCGCCTATCTAATCACAGCTCTGTAACTACGTCAAGCGTATTCTTGCCCGCCTTGTGACCAAGTTCCCCGTGTGGAGCCGCCGGACCCGGTGTAGAGTCGGAACGGGGAAGGAAGCCCTCACTGGACGAGCACCTGACGAGGAGGATTGGGATGACAGAGCAGAGGTACAGCGACCCGTTCCCCATCGAGGGCTTCCACCACGTGGAGTTCTGGGTGGGCAACGCCTATCAGACAGCCCACTGGTTCCGCGCTCTGCTGGGCTTCTCCATCGTCGGCTACCGCGGGCCGGAGACCGGGGTGCGGCAGTCGGCCTCCTATGCCCTGGAGCAGAATGCCGTGCGCTTCATCGTCAGCGGCGCCTTGGGCCCGGACCATCCCATCGCCGGCCACTTTCTGCAGCACGGTCCCGGAGTGCACGACGTGGCCTTCGCGGTTCCCGACGCCCAAGCGGCCTGGGAGTTGGCCCTCGAGCGGGGCGCCGAGTCAGCCTACAAGCCGGAGGTGGTGGAGACCGAGCACGGCCGCACCGTCCAGGCGGGCATACGGGCCTACGGAGATACGGTCCACTCCCTGGTGGAGCAAGAGGGAAGCTGGATCCCCGACTTTCGGCCCCGGCGGGACACCATCGCCCGGCCGGTGGGCCTCCGCCACATCGATCACGTGGTGGCCAACGTGGAGCTCGGGGACATGGACCGCTGGGTGGAGTTCTACGAGCGCATCTTCGGATTCTCCATGTTCCGCCACTTCGACGACCAGGCCATCTCGACCGAGTACTCGGCGCTCATGTCCAAGGTGATGGCCGACGGGACAGGCATCATCAAGCTGCCCATCAACGAGCCGGCCACCGGAAAGCGCCGCTCGCAGATCGAGGAGTTCCTGCAGTTCTACGGCAGCGCCGGCGTGCAGCACATCGCACAGGCCACCGACGACCTGGTGGCCACGGTGCGCCAGCTTCGCTCCCGAGGCTTCGGGCTGATGAGCGTGCCCGACACCTACTACCAGGACCTGGAGCGCCGCATGCCGGACCTCGACGTCGACTTCGCCGACCTGCGGGAGCTCAACATCCTGGCCGATGAGGACGAGGGAGGCCGGCTCTTGCAGATCTTCTCCCGGATGATCCAGGACCGCCCAACCGTCTTCTTCGAGTTCATCGAGCGCCGAGGTGCCAGGGGCTTCGGTGAGGGCAACTTCAAGGCTCTCTTCGAGGCCATCGAGCGCGACCAGGCCGAGCGCGGCAACCTGTAGGCCGCTCCCGGCAGAAAGACCCCACCCCCACTCCCTTCTTCAGAGGGTGGTGAGCGGCGATTTGGATCTCCTGTGCTCAGCGGGTGCCGCTCACCCCCCGAACCCCCCGGGGCCCCTGCAAGCGGGGGAGGGAGAAGATCACAGCTCCTTCGACATCACCCGCAGTTCCGGGCGGTCCACCCAGCCGGCCGCCCGCCAGAAGTCCTGGCCCTCCAGGTTCTCCCTGTAGACGAAGAGATGGCACTTCTCCACATGGGGGCGCAGCGTGACCAAGGCCCGCTCCACCAGCGCCCGCCCGATGGCGCGCCGCCGGCGGGAAGGG
>JALYHC010000107.1 GCA_030776765.1 Actinomycetota bacterium
CTACTTTCGCCAGTCAAACGGCCCTCTCCGCTGCGCAAACCGACTTTTAGGCAGTAGTCGCGCTCAGCAGGCCAGTAGAACCTGAGGTTCGCACGTCGAGCTGGCAACTTGTATGGTCTTCCGTACAAGATACAGAGGTAGATGGACACAGAGGTTGATCGCAGAGGCGGCATCCCCCTCTACATCCAGCTCATGGACCGCATCCGCGAGCTGATCGACAGGCAGGGGCTCGTCCCCGGCACGCTGCTCCCTTCCGAGGCGCAGCTCCAGGAACGGTTTGGGGTGAGCCGGGCCACCGTCCGTCAGGCCCTCCACCAGCTGGAGCTCGACGGGCTGGTGGAGCGGCACCAGGGGCGGGGCACCTTCGTCGCTGCTTCTCCTGGACGGGCCCTCCTGGGGGCTGGCGAGCTTTCCCACCAGCTCTCCCGCCCGCCCCGTCCACCGGAGGCGCCCGGCGAGAAGAAAGCCCCCGGCGACGGCCTCCTCCTCTTCGCCCGGTACGCCTATGCACCCAACGAGCGGGGCTACTGCGGGCCGGCCGATCACCGCGCCCTGCTGGAGTACGGCTCTGCCGGGGAGGTCGATCCCGGGCTGAAGCAGCTCGCCTTGGCCTTCGCCGGCCCCTGGCCCTACCTGCAGCTCATCGCCGGGGCCAACGGTATCGGGGACCCGTTCGACGGACGGGTAGTGGAGGCGTACTGGCTGGGAAACCAACTGCTGGAGCGCATCGACATGAGCGTCTTCGGCAACGCCCTTCGCGACCGCTTTCGCCGTCGCAGCGGGCGATCGTGGGCTCACCTGGCCGAGGCGGTCCCGGCGGGGGCCTCCCCTCACCACGGCTTCCATGTGTTCGAGGTCTACCCGTGGGTGGGGCTGCTCAGCTCCGACCGGGGGGAGCCGTTGGAGATCCTCGATCGCTGCCGGATCCGCTGGGGACAGGTGGTGACCACCCGGGGAGAGCAGGTGGTGGTCCGCTTCCGGCCCCTGACCTGGGACGGCAAGGAGCTGCGCCTGGGGTCCCCGCAGCGGGAGACCGCCCGGCGAGCCCTGGACGGGATGGGCTTCACGGACGACCTGCGGCCGGGGGAGTGGGTGGCTCTCCACTGGGAGTGGGTGTGCGACCGCCTCTCTCGCCGTCAGCTCGCCAATCTGCGCCACTACACACTGCGCCAGCTCGACATCACCAACCGCAAGATCGGCCATCCCGGCCCGGCCGCGGTCCTCGGCTGAGCCCCTTGACCGCCCGCGGACCCCTCGTCTCGCTGGCGGTCCTGGCGGTAGTGGCCATGGCTTGTGGGCCGGGTGGGGCGAGCGGGGCCTGGACTGCCCAGCCCTCCGGTACCATCCGGCTGTACACCTCGGTGACCGAAGAGACCGTGCAGGCGGTGCTGGCCGCTTATGCCGAGCAGCACCCCGAGGTAGCTGTTGAGCTCTTCCGGGCCCCGACCGGTGAGCTCAATGCCCGCATCGCCGGAGAGCGGCGCCAGGGGGCCATCCAGGGCGACGTCCTCTGGCTGACCGACCCTCTCTCCATGCAGCAGTACGCCTCGGAGGGCCTGCTGCGCACCTGGACGCCCCGAGAGGCCTCCGCCATCCCGCCCCGATTCCGCCACGAAACCTTCTGGGGCACCCGCATCCTCAACCTGATCATCGTCCACCAGGTGGAGCTCGAGCCGGCGCCCGGGGCGTGGCAGGACCTCACCGACCCCCCCTATCGCAACGGGGTGGCTCTCCCCGACCCCGGTTTCGCCGGCTCCGCCTTCGGGGCCCTGGGCTACTTCGCCCTCTCCGAGGACTTCGGCTTCGACTTCTACCGGGCCCTGGAAGAAAACGGTGCGGTGCAGGTGCAGGCCCCGGGCGAGGTCACCACCGGGGTGGCGGAGGGGCGCTTCCTGGCCGGCATGACCCTCAGCTTCTCGGCTCGCACCGCCCACGAGAAGGGATCGCCCATCGAGCTGGTCTGGCCCGAGCCGGGGGCGATTGCCATCTACAGCCCCATCGCCGTCTTCCAGTCGACCTATGACGCCTCCGCCGCCGAGTCCTTCGCCGGCTTCGTGCTCACTCGGGAGGCTCAGCAGGCGATCGCCGAGACGGGCTGGCAGCCGGTGCGAGAGGACGTGGAGTGGCCTTACGGAGGGCCGCAGGTGAGCGTCGACTGGGAGGTGGCCTTCGATCGCCAGCAGGAGCTCCTCGAGCAGTACCGAACCATCTTCGGTGGCTGAGCCGGCCGGTCTCTTCCTTGCGGGCCCCTTCGGCCGATGGGGACGACTGGGCCGGGGGCTGGCGGTGGGCTTTCTGGTGCTCCTGGTCGGCCTCCCCCTCTTCGAGCTGTTCTCGGCCGGCCTCGAGCAGAGCCGGGAAGCCCTGGCGCGCGCCGGCACGGGGGCCGCATTGCGGAACACACTCTGGACCGGGGTGGTGGTGGCGATCCTTGCCTTGGCAGCCGGGACGGCAGCCGCAATGGCGACCGAGCGAGGTCGGGTCCCCGGGCGGCGTTGGCTACGGGTGGGGATGCTCCTTCCGCTGCTGGTGCCGCCCTTCGTCTCCGCCCTTAGCTGGACCCGTGCCTACGGCCCGGGTGGCCTGGGCGACGATCTGCTGGGACTGGCTGTTCCCGGGCTGTTCGGGCCGGCCGGCGTGGTGGCGGTCATCGCCGTACACGCCATGCCGCTCGCCTACCTGCTGGTAGCCTCAGGGCTGGCCGCGGCGGCCGAGCCGGACTTGGAGCGGGCCGCCCGAGCCAGTGGCGCCACCTCGCTCGGCGCCTTGCGTTCCGTGACCCTCCCACTGCTGCACCCGGCCCTGCTGGGGGCAGCCGCCCTGGTCTTCGTGGCCACCATCAACGCCTTCGGGATCCCGGCCATCTTGGGGATCCCGGCGGGCTTTGTCACCGTCACCACCCGCATCTACCAGGACCTGGCCTTTGCCGCCGATCCCGTCTCCTTCGCCCGGGTGGTGCTGCTGGCCTCGACCCTGGTGCTCATCGCTCTGGCCGTGGTGGGGGCCGCCGATGCACTGGTGGGCCTGGCGGCCGGGGCCACTCGCACCGGCGCCCCGACCGGCCCTACCGCCGCTTCCCGCAAAGCGGGCTGGGGGGCTTCCATCGGCCTCTGGGCTTATCTGACCCTCGGTACCGGCCTGCCCCTGCTGGCGCTGGTGCTGGCCTCGGTTACCCAGGCGCCCGGCCTGCCGCCGGTCCCCCCCAACTGGACGCTCGACAACTTCAGCGAGGCGCTCTCCGGCCGCTTCGGAGGTGCCGCCGCCCGCAGCCTCTTTCTGTCCGTGACCGCCGCCTCGCTGGTGGTGCTGTTGGGAGGGCTACTGGTCTCCTTGGGGCGCAAGAGCTTTGGCCGTACCCTGGGAACCCTCGCCTTGCTGACCTTCGCGGTGCCGGGCTCCGCGTTGGCCGTGGCGGTCCTGTTGGCTTACGGGTCCCGACTGCGCGATACGCTCCTTCTCATCCTGATCGCCTACCTAGCCAAGTTCTGGGCGCTCGGGCACCGCACCATCTCGGGGTCAGCCGACGCCCTGCCGCCGGACTTGTACCGGGCGGCGCGGGCCAGTGGCGCCGGTCCGCTGGTCGCCCTCCGTACGGTGGTGATCCCCCAGCTGCGCCCGGCCCTGGCCGCCGCCTGGGTGCTGGTCTTCCTGTTCGCCTTCCACGAGCTGACCATGTCCAGCCTGCTGTACGGACCGGGGACCGACACCCTGGCGGTGGTGATCCTCAACCTGCAGCAGCTGGGGGACGTGACGGTGACCTCGGCGCTGGCGGTGCTGCTGACGGTGCCCGTGCTGGCCGGGGCGCTTTTGCTGCTGGCAGCTCGTCGGCCCTCCACACGGGTGATGGGGATGGAGTGATGGCTGAGCCGGCTCTGGCGTGCCGCAACCTCGCGGTGGCTTACGGCTCAGCGCCCGTGTTGAGCGGCCTGGACCTGACGGTGGAGCGAGGGGAGGCGGTGGCGCTGCTCGGCCCGTCGGGCTCGGGCAAGACCACTCTGCTCTACACCGTGGCCGGGTTCGTGCAGGCCCAGGCCGGGCAGGTCCGGGTGGGCGGTCGATTGGTCTCATCAGCAGAGAGGGGCACGCCTCCCGAACGACGGGAGGTGGGCATGGTGTTCCAGAACTATGCCTTGTGGCCCCACATGACGGCGGTGGAGACGGTCGCCTATCCGATGCGCCGTGGAGGGGCGCCGGCTTGGCAGGCGAGAGCACAAGCCTTGGAGCTGCTGGAGCGGCTGGGGATCGGGCACCTGGCGGAGCGCCGTCCCGCTCAGTTGTCCGGGGGCCAGCAGCAGAGGGTGGGCCTGGCGCGGGCCTTGGCTCGGCCGGCGGTTCTCTACCTCTTCGACGAGCCCACCGCTCACCTCGACGCCGCTCTGCGGATGGCCGCCCAGGAGGAGATGGCAGAGCGCCGCAGGCGCATGGGAGCGGCGGCCCTCTACGCCACCCACGACGCCGCTGAGGCTTTGGCGGTGGCCGACCGGGTGGCGCTCCTCCGGGAGGGAAGGCTGGTGCAGGTGGATACCCCTCGGGAGGTCTACGAGCAGCCGGTGGACCTGTGGGCGGCCCGGCTCACCGGCCCCGCCTCAGTGGTCCAGGCGAGGGTAGAGGCCGTCTGCGCCGAGAAGGTGAAGCTGGTTATCGGGCAGGACAGGGTCTCGGTGCAAGGGGGTGGACGGTCGGGGCAGGGCGATGGCGCCCGGGTCCTGGTCCGCCCCGACTGGGTCAGGCTGGGCGGCCCGCTACCGGCAACCGTCCAGCAGGTCTGGTACCGGGGAGCACACACCGATTACCGGCTGGAGACGCCGGGCGGGGAGGTAGACGTTCGCCAGGCCGGGCCACCGAATGCTCGTCGGGGGGAGAGGCTGGGCTGGGGGCTGGAGCGGGTGTGGATGATGCCGCCGTGACGCTTCAGCTGGTCTTGGCCTCACGCTCAGGGAGCGAGAGACGGCCAAGCGTTGGCTGGGCGACCAGGCGAAATGAGAAGATCGGTGAGAGCGCCTGCGCGTTGTCTCAGCTGCGGGCTCCAGGGCAGTGGGGTAAGTTTGGTCAGGTGGGGTGAGTGTCGGCGGCGGCTCAATGGCCCGGCCGATTCGCTTGCCTGCCCCGAGTGGTCCGACCAAAGGAGGAGACGATGGACCGCACCTACATCATTCGCATTCGCGCCCGTTGGGTCTCCCACGCCATAGTGGCCCTGATAGCCGCCCTGGTCGCGTTCCCTGTGGGGGCGCTGGCATCCGACCGCTTCCCCGACGTACCGTTCGACAACATCTTCCACGACGACATCAACGCCATCGCTGACGCCGGGGTGACCATCGGCTTCCCCGACGGCACCTACCGCCCCACCGATTTTGTCACCCGGGAGCAAATGGCAGCCTTTATGAATCGTTTGGGCGCCTTAGGTCCGGATAAGTCGCCCGTCGTCAACGCCGACAGACTCGACGGAAGGGACTCCACGTCATTCCTAGGCAGGAACGAGAAGGCGGCCGATTCCGAGTTGCTGGATGGATTCGAGGCCGTCGACTTCGTCTTTGCCGCTTCTCCAACGATCAACCTGACTGGGATCGAGGATTTCGATTTGGCTGGGGGTTCTCCCGCGGAATGTGCCACGACGGCCGCCCTGGGCTTCCGGTTCGGCACTTACTCGGTCGCCCATGTCCTCTACGACACTCCGAGCGGCATTCAGCCAGAAGGGGTAAACCTGGCGATCGACGAGACGGAAGCCGGCCTGGCAGCCGATGAGTACGAGGTGTGCTTCGCGTCCCTTGGTGGAACAAATCTCCCAGCAGGTACGTACGGCACCTACTTCGACTTCAACATCTTCTTGGATCAGCTGGCCGCTTCGACTGGTTCGTCGATCGAAAGCTTGATCTCGGGAACGACCGAGAAGCAACTCCTGGAGGTTTCCGAGAGAACCAAGTAGCCAAAGCCTCGGATTGGGGACCCGATATGCCGTCCGGGACTGCTGCTCGCGCGATCCCACCCTAGGCCGGTCAACCACGGTAGACGCCGGGGGCGCACCGCTACAGCCCTTCGGCGTGCGGCTCGAGCGAGGTCGGGCCAGCGCCGCCGAACGTTATCGCCTCCCTTGGGATCGAATAGCCGCGCCGATTTCCTTATCTGGCTCTACGCGGCCAAGCCGGGACTGCGGCCTCGCACTTTGGCGGTCCGAGCAGTTTCCATTTCACCCCACAGTGGAGCAACAACCTGAGGCGATAGTGATCCCAGTTGCGGAATCCGTGTCCCACCCTGCGCACCTTTCCACGAGGAGGTTCATTGCCTCGGTCATCCCGTTCGACATGCCGGTCCGGTGGTAGTTGAGGATCTCGGACTCCCAGCCCCGGACGGGGTGCGCCAGGCGATCACCTCGGGGACGGCCACCTCCTCCGCCCAGGCGTAGAGCTCACCGAGTCCTTGGCGGGCCTCCGAGAGGCCCTCGGCCCGGTAGACGTCTCGCACCAGCTCCTTGGCCACCCAGGCGCAGGCCACCTCCTCGAAGCGGTCCCCTCGGGGATCGCCCAGGGCGGCCTCTATGCGTTCTTGGTCTCGTTGTGAGAGCCGCTCGCGGCCCCGCAGCAGGGTGTGGCGGATGCCGTAGAGGGAGTCGCCCTTGCGACCGCGGTGGCCCACCACCTCTTGCTGGGTGCGCTGGCGGACCTCGGTCATCCAGCAGGCGGCGATCTCGATCCTCCAGGTGGACCGTCACGCGCCGCCGTCGGCCAGCACAGCCATGGCGGCGTTGCGCCCGTTCACCCCCATGACGCTGCCCCCCGGATACGTTCCGGCGCCGCACAGGTACACCCCCTCCATGGGGGTGCGCGGCCCCAGCCGCCGGTCCCACATGTGGTCGGGGCGGCAGTCCCCCTGGAAGATGTGGCCGCCGCTGAGCCCGATGCGGCCCTCCACATCCGGGGGGCCTAGCACCTCCTGGTGGAGGACCAGCTCGCCGAAACCCGGGGAGAAGCGCTCGATGGAGGCCACCACCCGGCGGCCCAGCTCGTCCCGCCGGCCGTCCCAAGAGCCTTGGGCCAGGAGGTAGGGAACGTACTGGCAAAAGGCACTCATGAGGTGGCGCCCTGGCGGCGCGAGGGTGGGATCATAGGCGGTGGGGAAGTACAGCTCGCACCAGAGCTCCTCGCTCACCTCCCCTCGCCGGGCGGCCAGGTAGGAGTGATGGAGAGCCTGGGGACCGCGGGTGATGGTCACCATTGCCCGTATGGCCTGCGGCTCCTGGAAGCGGGGCAACTGGCGCAGGGCCAGGTTCACCTTGAGCACCGGGCTCTCCATGGGAATGGACTCGATGCTCCTGCGGTAGTCCGGCGGCACCGAGCAGCCGAGGAGGGCCAGCGTTCGGCGGGGGTCGGCGTTGCTCACCACCACCGGGGCGTGCACCGGCGTCCCATCCTCCAGCTCGACGCCCTCGGTGGGGCGGATGGCCCCCACCGGCACGCCGGTCGCCACCATCGCCCCTCGCTCCCGGGCCGCGTCGCCGAGGGCAAAGGAGACCATCCCCATCCCCCCGTGCACGTATCCCCAGGCTCCCGGCCGTCCGTTGAGGCGTCCACTGGAGTGGTGGAAGTAGATGGAGGCCGTGCCCGCCTCATAGGGGGAGGCGAAGGTGCCGATCACCCCCTGGCCGGCGAAGGCCGCCATCAGGCGCTCGTCGGCGAAGAAGCGCTGCAGGTGGTCGACCATCGACTCCTCGAAGAGGGCGGCGATGGCCTGGCGGTCGTGTCCGAGCCGCTCCTCGACGACCGCCCGCTCCGGTGGGGCTCCCAGCCACAGGTCCTCGTCGGTGGGTGGACGAAGCGCCCGTCG